>NZ_JBHWKO010000014.1:0-218879 GCF_042731035.1 Streptomyces sp. NPDC059895 | reverse complement strand
GCCCGCGCCCGTGCTCGACGCCGCGGCCGCGGCCGCCACCAGCGCCGCCCGCTCCGCGAGGGCCTGGGCGCCCGCGCGCAGCAGCTCCCCGGCCCGGTCGTCGCTCAGGGCCCGCAGGAGCGCCGACGCCTCCGCGTCCCGGGGCCGCAGCGCGTGCCAGAAGTCGACCGGCGGCACCAGACGCGTACCGGCGGCGAACTCGCCGCCGCGCTCCAGCGGTGTCACCCGCCCCCACTCCAGCGCGCCGGCGGCCTCGTCCGCCGTGTACAGGGCGATGTGCCGGTGCACGGCGACCACCATGGGTTCCGCGCCGGGCAGTCGCAGCGCGCCGAGCGGAACGCCCTGCTCTCGGTCCTGTCCCGCCGGCAGGCTGACGGTCCGCCCGTCCGGGGTACCCGCGGTCGTACGGGCCTCGGCGCCCGTGCCCTCCCGGCGCACCCAGCGGCCGAGGACCGTGCCGTCCGTGCCGAACGGGCTGTGCTCCAGACCGGGCTGGAGCGGCAGCACCGCGCAGTGCTGCTGGAGCAGGGTCGTCCCCTCGCGGACCCCGGCCCGCAGGAACGCGGGCAGCGAGGCACGTCCGTGCGTGCCGGTGGCCGGGTCGTACTCCAGCCACACGCGGCGGCGGCCCTCCCTGCCCTGGCGCCAGTACGAGGTGCCGTCCCCGAGGACGGGACGGCCGGGCGGCACGACCGTGTCCCCGGCGTGCAGGGCCCGGCCGCCGGTGGCGCGGCCCCCGCCGGGCAGCGGGATCGACGGCTCGCCCGCGTCGCCGCTGCCGTACCAGTGGGGGAGCTGCTCGCCGCCGAGCGGGAACACCTCGGACGGGCGGGCCGACCAGTAGCCGAACTGCTTGCCGTCCTGCCGCCACATGACCAGCAGTTCCCCGTCCGTGTAACGGAAGACGGGACGCTGCCAGCGGTCCAGCTCCACGGGCAGCCGCAGGTCGTGCTCCAGCAGGATCTCCTGCGGGCCGACGACGATCGCCTTGTGCCGGCGGGAGAGGATCAGCGCGGGCCAGGCCTCCTCCACGGTCAGGGTGTCGTCGCGGCCGCGCCGGGTCTCGGCGTCGAGCCGTGCCAGCGCCTCCTCCAGAGCGGGCCAGCCCAGCTCGTCGGGGATCCCGGCCCGCAGGGTGCGGCCGAGCAGTGGCGCGGCCTGGTGCGCGGCGACCTTGGCGACGGCGGCCGGGCTCACCCGGGCGGCGACCGTCCGGAACGGACGCAGCCGGTCGAGTGCCGAGCGGGCCGCGGGCAGGCCGGCCGCGGCGGTCAGCTCCTCGGCCGCGTCGTCCAGCCACTCGCGCAGCACGTCGGCGAGGACCGGGTGCCCGGCCAGGCCGTCCAGCAGCTTCGGGTCGGGGCGGTGGCCGCTCAGGGTGCCGACGGACACGTACAGCAGCCGCCGGTGGCGCGGATCGGACGCGATGGCCGTCAGATCGCGGCGGCCGGTCCGGGTGTCCTCGAGCCAGCGGTTCAGCGGGAGGAAGACGTCCTGGCCGGCGGTGGGCGGCGTCAGCGGCACGCCCTGCGCGACGCACAGGTCCAGCAGGTCGAGGTCGGCGCCGGCGTGCCAGCGGCCCGTGAAGAGGTCCACGGCGCGGCCCCGGGCGCGCAGCCGCGGCGCCATCCGCTCGACGAGCGCGAGCGTGGACGGCGAGCGGTCGGAGACGGACGAGCCGTGCTTGCGGTGCAGGGCCCAGCGGCTGAGCCAGTCCGCCGGGTCGACACCGGCCGCCGGGTCCTCCCCGCCGGCCGTCGCCCCGGCGTCCCCGGTCAGCAGCAGGTCGGCGCGCGTCTCCGTGAGCAGCGCCAGCCAGAACTCGTCGTCCTCGGTGGACCGGCCCAGGCCCGCCGGCATGATCTCCAGCAGCCGGGCCCGTACGGCGGGCTGCCGCTCGGCCAGGACGACGAGGGCCGCCCGGTAGGTGTTCCAGAAGGACGCGGGCGCCCGGACCGCCGCCGGGGAGGCGAGCAGGTCGGCGACGAGGGAGCACTCCTCGGTGACCCGGTCGAGACCGGCGGCCTTGATCAGCCCGCGCGCGTCCTGCGGCAGCGAGGCGTACGGCGGCATGCCGGCCGCGCAGCGTTCCACGGTCAGCTGCCGGAACTGCGTCCAGGCGTCGGCGGGGCTGAGCCGTGCCGCGAGGGCCTTCACGTGTTCCTTGAGCGCCTTGACCGTGAGCGCCCCGGCGAAGGCGAACTCCAGGAACACGGCCCGCTGCCGCTCCTCGTCCACGGCCAGCGCGTGCACCCGCTCGGCCTCGCGGGCCTTGCCGAAGAACGCGGCCGCGTAGGTGGTGTTCTCGTGCTGGAGGAAGACCCGGGCGGCCTGCTCGTAGAAGGTGGGCAGGAAGTGCGGCACGGCCCGGCCGAGCCGTACGCCGAGCGCTTCGAAGCCCTCCTTGGCGGTGCCGGGGCGGGACTTGGCCTGCCGGGCGAGCCGCTCGACGTCCTTGACCAGGGCCAGCGCGTGGTGCCCGTTCGCCGGGTCGTTGACCAGCGCCCAGGCGGGGAAGCCGAGCGTCTCCCGGCGCACCTGGCCGACCTCGGGGGTCTCCGGCTCGCGGACCAGCCCCAGGAAGTCCAGGGCGAGGTCCTCGGCCTCACCGAGCGTGCCCGCCACGAGCCGCACGACCTGCCGGTCGTCCAGGGCGGGGTGCGAGTACGTGCGGACGGTGAGGGCGTCGGCGTCCTCCCGGCCGGTGGTGCCCGGCGGCAGGACGGCGCCGGCGTCGAGCAGTGCGGCCGTGGTGGTCTCGTCGTACGTCATGCCGCCTGCTCCTCGTCCTCGATGTCGCGTCCGGCGTACAGCGCGGCCGCCATGCGCATGCCCTCCGACCAGGCCACCGGCCCGACCTGACCGAGCTTCAGCACCCGCCCCGCGGGGTCGGTGAAGACCAGCGGGCCGGTCTCCGTCTCCTCGTAGCCGTCGTAGTCACCGACCCACACCCGGGCCTCGACGCCGCGGCCGTCCTCCAGGACGGAGCACACGGCGTGGCCGCCGCGCACGCGGTAGCCGAGCTGGGCCGCCCGGCCGTGCAGGAACCGCAGCTGCTTGAAGAGCCCGCCCGCGTAGTCCTCGACGGAGACGGCCTCCGCGTCGAGCGCGGCGGGCCGGTGCCACACCTCGCGGAAGAGCTGCTGGGCGCGCTGTTCGACGCCGAGTTCGACGGCGAACTCCCTCAGCTCCTCCAGGTCGTCGAGGAGCACCGGGTGCGGAAGCCGGACGAGGTCCGGTGCGATCCGGACGGTGTCGCCGTCCAGGTCGACCAGGCCGAGACCGCGCTCGG
Source organism: Streptomyces sp. NPDC059895 (assembly GCF_042731035.1). Taxonomy (NCBI): domain Bacteria; kingdom Bacillati; phylum Actinomycetota; class Actinomycetes; order Kitasatosporales; family Streptomycetaceae; genus Streptomyces; species Streptomyces sp. NPDC059895. The sequence goes on along the minus strand of NZ_JBHWKO010000014.1, from coordinate 215,587 downwards.
GGTCGGCGTCCCGCAGGAATCCGGCCACCTCGCCGTCGGCTCCCGTGACGACGAGGTCGCGCAGGGCGGCCTGCCAGGCCGTGTCGGGCCACACCCGGGTGAGGACGGCGAGCGGTACCGGCAGCGAGCGCACCATCCAGCGCTCGACGTCGGTCAGGCACTGGCGCTCGTGCCGCTCCAGCCACTCGACGAGCTGACGCAGGCCCACCACCGCCGGATCGTCCGCGATCTTGGGCGGTACGGACTTCAGCCGCCGCCCGGCCGCGTTGCGGCACACCACCTTGCCGTCGTCGAGGGCGACTTCGTAGCCGCCGGCCGACACCCACCCCATGTGTGCCTCCCGCACCCGCAGTGATCAAGTGACGGGAACTGTAGAACAGGCCACTGACAACGGGTCCCGGGCCGGGGCGCGGGCCCGGTGGTGCGCGGCATCACCGGGAGGAAACCCCTGGTCGTCGGCGTGCGGGGGCTTGGCCCGACGGGCGGACGGCTGCCCGCGGACGGCTGCCCGCGGGCGGCTCGTTCCGGTCACGAGCCGCTCGTCCCGCCCGGCGTCCCGACGATCTTCCGCCGGCGTCCTCACGGCGTCCCGACGATCTTCCACCGGCGCCTTCACGGCGTCCCGACTCGCTTCCGCCGGCGTCCTCACGGCGTCCTGACGATGTGTCCGACAGCGTCTTTCCGGCGTGCCGAACCCGTGTCCCGTCCGGCTCCACCGGAGCCGGACGGGACACGGGGGTCCTCGGCCGGGAGCCCCGGCCGGGGCTCTCAGCCCTCGACCCAGCCGTGGTTCTTCGCGAACTGGGCCAGCGCGCCGCGGACCTGGAGGATCTGCTCGGCGGTCAGCGAGGGTGCCGCCGTCAGCAGGGCCTCGGTGACGTCCCGGGTGAACTCCTCCGTGCTGAGCACATCGCACAGGACGTCGTCGTCGGCCGCCAGCGGCTTGCCGTCCTCGCCCCGCGCGAGCCGCACCCCGGACGCCTTCGGGCCGCGCTCGCCGTCCTCGATCTCGAACTCCACGACGATGCCCCGCCGCACCTGCGACTCGGGCATCAGCATGTCGTTCACGTGCAGGAAGACGTCCTCGCCGCCGTCGTCGGGCGCGATGAACCCGTAACCACGCTGGCTGTCGAAGCGCACCACACGACCAGCAACCATCCCGACCCCCAACAACCTCGAAACACCCACGTCGGTGAACCTGACCAGATCGTAGTCATCCCGACGGCCCCCGAGCGACTCCCGGGGGCTCACTGAGCACGGTACAGCGCCGTGAGCAGCTCCATCACGGCCTGGGTGGCCGGATGGGGATCGTCGCGCCACCACACCAGGCGCACGGCGACCGGCTCGGCGTCGCGGACGGGACGGAAGACGATCCCGGGCCGCGGATACTGGTTCGCGGTCGACTCGGCGGTCATGCCGACGCCGCGGCCGGTGGCGATCACGGTGAGCCAGTCGTCGACGTCATGGGTCTCCTGCGTGGCAGGCCGCGCGTCGGCGGGCCACAGTTCGGGGGTGGTGGCGCCGGTGCGGCGGTCGATCAGCAGCGTCCGTCCACCGAGATCGGCCAGTCGCAGGGACCGCCGCCGGGCCAGCGGATCGTCGGCGGCCAGGGCGCACAGGCGCCGTTCGAGCCCCACGAGCGCGGCGTCGAACCGCCGGTCGTCCAAGGGCCTGCGCACCACCGCCATGTCGGTGGCGCCCTCGGCCAGCCCCGCGCTCGGGGAGTTGACGCGCACCAGCTGGAGTTCGGTCGCCGGGTGCTCCGCCGCCCACCGCCGCTGGAAGGCGAGGGTGTGCCGGCCGAGCGCCGACCAGGCGTAGCCGATCCGCAGCCGGGTGTGCCGGTGGGAGGCCTCCCGCACCAGCGAGTCGACCTCGCCCAGCACCCGCCGCGGGTGCGCCGCGACGCGCAGCCCGGCCGCGGTCGGCGTCACCACCCGCGAGGTGCGCCGCAACAGCCTCACGCCCAGGGCTCGTTCGAGCGAGGCGAGGGTGCGGGAGACGGCCGCCTGGGAGACACCGAGCACGGCCGAGGCGTCGGTGAAGCCGCCCTCGTCGAGGATCGCCACGAGACACCGCAGCTGCCGCAGTTCCACGTCCGTCCCACGACTCACTCCGGCCACTCCCGTCCGACCTCCGGTCAGCCCCGCCACCCTCCCCGGTTCCCCGGAGGCACCATCCATGACCGCATCGTATGGATGGCGCATCGCATGCATTTTGCGCACCATCGGTCGCGCAGGACGATCCCCCCATGTCTGCCGTCTCCCCGCACGGAGAAGCCTCCGCGCCCGTGGCTCCGCCCGCTCCCACGGCTCCGCCCGCCCCCACGGCTCCGCCCGCCCCGCGGCGGCTCGCCGGGGTGGCCGTCATGGTCGGCAGCGGACTGTCCAACCAGACCGGCGCGGCGATCGGCTCTCTCGCCTTCCCCGTGCTCGGCCCCGTGGGCGTCGTGGCGGTACGCCAGTACGTCGCCGCACTCGTCCTGCTGGTCATCGGCCGCCCCCGCCCGCGGGCGCTCACCCGGCACCAGTGGGGGCCGATCCTGCTGCTCGCCCTGGTGTTCGGGACGATGAACCTCTCCCTCTACACCGCGATCGACCGCGTCGGCCTCGGGCTGGCGGTGACCCTGGAGTTCCTCGGTCCGCTGACCCTCGCCCTGGCCGCCGCGCGCCGCCGCGTCGACGCCTGCTGCGCCGTGCTCGCCGCGGCGGGCGCGGTGACGCTGATGCGTCCGCAGCCCTCCACCGACTACCTGGGGATGGGGCTCGGTCTGATCGCCGCGGTGTGCTGGGCGTCGTACATCCTGCTCAACCGGACCGTGGGGCGGCGGGTGCCGGGAGCGCAGGGCCCCGCGATGGCGGCCGCCGTCTCCGCCCTGGCGTTCCTGCCGGTCGGTGTCGGCCTCGTGCTCCACCACCCGCCGACGGCGTCGGCCGTGGGCTGCGCCGTCGCCGCCGGTGTGCTGTCCTCGGCGGTGCCCTACCTCGCCGACCTGTTCACCCTGCGGCACGTGCCCCCGGCCGCGTTCAGCCTGTTCATGAGCGTCAACCCGGTGCTGGCGGCGCTGGTCGGGTGGATCGGGCTCGGGCAGGCCCTCGGCCTCGTCGACTGGGCGGCCGTCGCCGCCGTCGTCCTGGCCAACGCCCTCGGCGTCGGTGTCGGCCGTCCACGGCGCGGGTGAAGGGGCCCGGGGCGCCCACGCGTCGCGCCGGGGGCGCTGTCGTCGGGGCCCCTTCCCGGCCGGATACCGGCGGCCGGGGGCCGGGGGCCGGGGGCCGGGGTCAGCGCTCCGTGCGCGCGGTCTGCTCCGCCTTCTCGGCCTTCTCCGCCTTCTCGGCCTTCTGCTTCTTGAGGCGGACCGCCTCCTTGCGGACCTCCGCCTGGGTGGCGCGTTCCTTCGCCAGCCACTCGGGCCCGGCGTCCTTGAGGTCCTCGATCTGCTCGGTGGTCAGCGCCTCGGTGATGCCGCCCCGGGCCAGTCCCGCGATCGACACGCCCAGCTTCGCCGCCACGACCGGACGGGGGTGCGGACCGCTCTCCCGCAGCGCCCGCAGCCATGCCGGCGGGTTCGCCTGGAGCTCGTTGAGCTCGGCGCGCGAGACGACACCCTCCTGGAACTCGGCGGGAGTGGCGGGGAGGTACACACCCAGCTTCTTCGCCGCGGTCGCGGGCTTCATCGTCTGGGTGCTCTGGTGCGACTTCATGCTGTCCAGACTATCGGCCGCGGACGGCGCCCCCGACCACAGCCGGTAGCCTGACGGGATGACCGACTCGGCGGATTCCCCCTCGTTCCGGCTCGCGTACGTCCCCGGAGTGACGCCCGCCAAGTGGGTGCGGACCTGGGCGGAGCGCCTGCCCGACGTCCCCCTCGCCCTCCTCCAGGTGACGGCGGACGAGGCCTCCGGCGTGCTGCGCGACCGCGCCGCCGACGCGGCCTTCGTACGGCTTCCGGTGGACCGTACGGTGTTCAGCGCGATCCCCCTCTACACCGAGACGACCGTCGTCGTGGTCCCCAAGGACCACCTGCTGACCGCGGCGGACGAGGTGACCCTCGACGACCTGGCCGACGAGGTGGTCCTCCACCCCCTCGACGACGTCCTCGGCTGGGAGCGGCTGCCCGGCGAGCCCGCCTTCGAGCGTCCGGCGACCACGGCGGACGCGATCGAACTGGTCGCGGCGAACATCGGCGTCCTGGTCGTGCCCCAGTCGCTGGCCCGCCTGCACCACCGCCGCGACCTCACGTACCGCCCGGTCGTGGACGCCCCGCAGTCGAGCGTCGCGCTGTCCTGGCCCGAGGACGCGACCACCGACCTGGTCGAGGCCTTCATCGGCATCGTCCGGGGCCGCACCGTCAACAGCACACGCGGCCGGGCCCAGCAGGCACCGGCGGAGCGCAGGGGCGAGCGGAGCGGCGACGGCAAGGGTGACCGCACGCAGGAGCGGAAGGGCGAGCGGCGGGCGTCGAAGTCCGGCGGTGGCGCCCCGCGCAAGGCCGCGGCGGGTGGGGGGACGCGCGGCCGCGCCGGCGGCGCCCAGGGCGGCGGCCGGCGCGGTACCGGCGGCGGCAGGCCGCGCCGCCGGTCCTGACGGTCACGCTACGGAGTGATCTCAGTCGCACTCCGTCATGCCGCGAAGGTCGCGCTCCGCGCCGTGCTCACCACCTTCTCTCCGGCGGCCTGTCCGAGCAGCCCGTCGGCCACCCAGGCGTTCACCACGCTCCGCACCCGGGCCACCAGCGCTCTCTTACCGCTGAACGGGGCCCCCGCCCACACCTCGTCGAGCAGGGTGGTGCCGTCCGCCTTGGCGGGGTTGGCCACGCCCGAGTCGCTGTTGCCGAAGACCACCCGGGGTTCGGCCCGGCGCACGTAGGCGTGGGTCGGATCCTCGGTGCCCTCGAAGAACGGGGCGAACTCGGTCCCGTCCAGCGTGTGGTGCAGCGGCTTCCCGTCCACGGGAGTGAGGGAGGGCAGCAGGTCGCCGGAGAGGGCCGCGTTGCGGTAGAGGCCGAACTCCAGCCAGGTGGTGGCGGCGTCCCGGGCGACGAGATGGACCGGGCCGTGGAACAGGGTCTGCAGGGCCGGATCGTCCAGGGCCTTCTCGACGCGCAGCCGGAACGGCACCTCGATGCGGACGGTGTCCCCGTCGTGCCAGGTACGGGACACCGTGAAGTAGCTCCCCGGGGCGGGGGTGCCGCCGGCCCTGCGGCCGTTGACCGTCACCCGGAACCCGGCGGTCGCCCAGGACGGCACGCGCAGCCGCAGCGCGAAGGACGCGGTACGGCCCCGCACGGTGAGCGTGGTGCCCTGCTCGCGCGGGAAGTCGGTGCTCTGCGTGACGGTGACGCCCTTCTCCGCCCAGGTCAGGGTGGAAGGGCTGTACAGGTTGACGTAGAGGGCGCTGCCGTCGGCGGCGGCGAAGTAGACCGAGTCCTGGTACTTGGTGGCGCTCTCCATGCCGGTGCCCTCGCAGCAGGTGGTGCCCTGCTTGGGCGTGTAGTCGCGGACATGCCCCGGCGTGAGCCCGATGAAGTACGTGACCAGCGGCTTCTCCGCGTCGGGGGTGTCCTGCTTGGAGCCGAGGACCTGGTTGAGCAGGGCCCGTTCGTAGTACTCCATGTACTTCGGGTCCTGCTCGTGGAGGAACAGCAGCCGGCTGAGTTTCAGCAGGTTGTACGCGCAGCAGGTCTCGGCGGTCGTGGCGCCGATGGTGCCCGCGATGACGTCCCGCGCCTTCCAGAACTCACCCGTGCTGGTGCCGCCGATGCCGTACATGCGGTGCGGTACGACCATGTCCCAGAAGTTCTTCGCGGCGGTGAGGTAGCGCTCCTCGCCCGTCGCGTCGTACAGCCGGACGTACCCGGTGAAGATCGGGATGTGCTGGTTGGCGTGCAGGCCGTCCAGGATGTCGGTGTTCGCGGCGCACGCGTCGATGAGCCGGTCGAGGTCGAACAGCTGGGCGAGTTCGAGGTGCTCGGCCTTGCCGGTGAGCGCGTGCAGATCGCAGATCGCCTCCACGATGCCGCCGAACTCGCCGCTGGAGAACAGGCCCCACATCCGCTGGAGCGTGGCCGCGGGCAGCGGTGACAGCCGGGAGTGCATCCAGTCGCCCAGCCCGGACGCCAGGTCGAGGGCGCGGGCGTCGTCGGTGGCGAGGTGGGCGTCCAGCAGGCCCCGCAGGATCTTGTGCGCGGTGTAGTAGGGCGCCCACACCCGTGTGTAGTCGCTGCTGGTCATCGACTCCAGCTCGATGAACTGCGTCTCCGGGTAGGCCGCGAGGAAACCGGGGTGGCTGGGACCGCCCCAGGTGCGGCGCAGGGTGGCGGTGAGGCCGTGCCCGGAGGTGTCCGCGAAGGTGGAGCCCGACGTCTCGTCGAAGGCGTACGAGGCGAGGTCGCCGGAGCCGCGGACGCTCTGCAGGCCGCCGATCTCCGCCGCGCTCAGGGCACGCGACCACACGTCGAAGCCGCCGAAGGCCCCCGCGAAGACGGGGTCGGAGGCGTAGTGGGAACGGCCGAGCCAGTGGTGGGCGAGACTGCCCAGGGCGGCCGGGGTGAGGGACATGGCCGTGTTCCGGGTCACTTCCGTGCCGTTGACGTACAGCGTCCCGGTGCCTCCCGTGAGGGTCACCGCCAGGTGGCTCCACTCGTCGAGGGGGAGCGCGGCGGTGCCGTCGAGGCCCTGCTCGGCGCCGGGCCCGCCGGTGGTGACGGCGAACCGGGGCACCCCGCCGGCATTGCGCGTGGTCAGGTACAGATAGCGGGTCGTGTCGTCGCCGAAGTCGAGGACGCGGGCCCAGGCGCCGGCGTGGGTGGGCTTCACCCAGGCTGCCAGGGTGATCTCCGACGCGCCGCCGAGGACGCCGGCGGGCAGGTCGACGTACTGGTGGGAGCCGCGGACGTTCTCCACGGCCGTGCCGAACCTGCCGCTGACGCTCAGCACGGCCGGGTCGTGCCGCAGCGCCTCGCGCACCTCGGTCAGCGCGCCGACCACGGTCCCGATCCGGTCCGCGTACAGCTGGTCGCCGGTGCTCGCGTGGGCCTGGGACAGCATCGTCAGGAAGTGGCCGGTGTAGTGGCCGCGCAGATTGCCGTTGGCCTCCCCGTCGAGCCCTTCCCAGCCGCCGGGGGCGACCGCTCCCAGCGTGGAGAGGCCCGCGTTCGCCCGGTACACCTGGAGCAGCCGGTTCACGTCGTAGCCGCGGGCGTGGTCCAGCATCAGCCGGCGCTTGTCGGCGAAGACGCCGGGGCCGAGGGAGACGCTGCCGAGGTCGAAGGGGAGCAGGGTCCAGGCGGCCGGGGGCGGGACCGCGGCCGCCGGGGCCGCGGTGGCCGCCGAGGCCGCCACGGAGGCTCCGCCGGCGATGCCGGGAACGGAGGCCGCGAGGACCGCGCTCTGCAGCAGGGTCCGTCTGGTGAGGGGCTGCGCCATGTACTGCTCCTCCGGAGGCCGATGTTCGATATCACGGACAGTGTGCGAGTGATCGACCAGACGTTAGAGGGGGTGCGGGAGAGCGTCAACGGTGCGGACCGGATCGGCCGCCCGGTCCGTCACTTCCTGACGGGGGACCGGCCGCCGTGCGCGCGTGCTCGGGTCACTTTCCGGCCGCGGACCGGCCGATCGACTCCACCAGCGGCAGCAGGCGGTACGGCACCCGTTCGCGCAACGCGACCTCGGTGCGGGTGCGGACGACGCCCGGGAGACTGATGAGCTTCTGGATGACGTCCTCCAGGTGTGCGTTGTCCCGCGCCACCACCCGGGTGAGGAGGTCGCCGCCCCCGGTGATCGAGAACGCCTCGACGATCTCCGGCACGGCGGCCAGCGCGTCACCCACGTCGTCGAGGTGGCCCTGGGTGACCTCGATGTGTACGAACGCCAGCACCGGGTGGCCCAGCGCCGCGGGGGAGAGGGACGGGCCGGTGCCGGTGACGACACCCTCCCGCTCCAGCCGGTCGAGGCGGGCCTGGAGGGTGCCGCGGGCGATGCCGAGAACGCGGGCGTACTCCCGCGCGCTGGTGCGCGGCTGCTCGAGCAGCAGGCGCAGGATGCGGGTGTCCAGCTCATCCACGGCCACGGGGTGTCCGGCCTCCTCGGTCCGCGGGTCTGTGATCTTCCCCTGACTGTACCAACGGCCCAGCTGCGCATCCTGAGGGTGAGCCGTTCGATCCTGAGCCGTTGGTATTCCGGTGGCCTTGCTGGCGCCCGATCCGATGAGCCATTGGCTCACCTTCAAAGCGACGACTTGAGCCAGTGGAGGCCCGGGTGGTGTCATGGGGGCATCGATGGCGCTGCGGACACCGCGGCGCCTTTTGCGTGCCGATGTCGCAGAGGGGCGGGAAGCAGTGCTCAAGAGGGTGTTCGTGGCTCCGGACCCGGGGCGGGCGCGGCTGCGGTTCGCCGCGCGGGCCGTCCTCGGGATCGGGTCGGCCGTCGTGGCGTGCGGCCTCGCCGGGCACTCCCTGGCCGGTGCCGTCACCGGCGGGCTCGCCGCGCTGCTCGCCCTGTTCACCGTCACCGACGCCACCGTGCGCGGACAGGCGGTCACCACCGCGCTGCTGCCCGCCGCCGGCCTGCCCGTGCTGGCGGCCGCGGCCCTGCTGCACGACCACCCCGTGGCCCGTGACCTCACCTTCCTCGCCGTCGTCGGCGCGGGCGTGTACGCGCGCCGCTGGGGGCCTCGCGGGCACAGCCTCGGAGTGTTCGCGTTCATGATGTTCTTCGTCGCGCAGTTCCTGCACGCGACCGGCGGCCGGCTGCCCGAGCTGTGCGCGGCCGTCGTGCTGTCCGTGCTGAGCGCGGCGGCGGTGCGCTTCGGGGCCTGGTGCTACGAGCGCCGGCTGCCGCCCGCTCCCGTTCCCGCGCCGCCGGGCGGCCGAGGACTCGCCCGCGTCACCACCCGCCAGGCGGTCCAGGCCACGGCGGGTGCCGGCTTCGCCCTCCTCGTGGGCCAGCTGGTGTCGGGCCAGCGCTGGTACTGGGCCGTCGGTGCCACCTGGTGGGTCTTCGTCAACACCACCTCGCGCGGCGAGACCCTGGTGCGCGGCTTCCGCCGGGTCCTCGGCACGGTCCTCGGCATCGGACTCGGACTGCTCGTCGCCGTCCCGGTGAACGGCGCCGGCGTGCCCACCGCCGCCCTCGCCGCCGTCTGCGTCTTCGGCATCTTCTACACCGCCGCCGTCTCCTACACCTGGATGATGCTCTGGGTGACCCTGCTCGCCGAACTGCTCTACGGCCTCCTCGGCGTCCTCAGCCCCGCGCTGCTCGCGCTGCGCGTCGCGGAGACCGGCGTGGGTGCCCTCGGCGCCGTCCTGGCGGTGCTGCTCGTGCTGCCCGTCACCACCCACGCCGTCACCGACGGCTGGATCCAGCGCGCCCTGCGCTGCGTCCACGCCTGCACCGCGGAGGCCGCGGCGCGCCTCGCCGGCGACCCGGAGGCCGACCCCGCCGCACGGGTGGCCGAACTCGAACAGCTCCTCGGCCGGGTACGGCTCTCCGTCGCCCCGCTCGTCCACCCGCTGAACCCCGTCCTCGCCCGCAAGCGGCGCGCCCGCCGGGTCCTGGCCCTGCTCGACGACTGCGCCCGCGAGATCCGAGGCCTGGCCGCGGTCGCCGCCGATCCCGAGTCCTCCCACGACGCCCGCCTCGCCGCCGCCTGCCGGCGCGTGCAGGGCGCGGTGGAGGCGCTGACCGAGGGCGGGCGGGGACGGGCGGTGCGCGCGGTGAGCGTGGTGCCTGTGGTGCATGCGGTGCGTGCGGTGACCGTGGAGCCCGCGGTGCCCGCGGTGCCCGCAGTGCGCGCGGAGCCGAACACCGAGCGCATGCGGACCTCGTCCGTCGACCGTCTGCCGGTGCCGCTCGCGGACCGCCTGCCGGTGCCCTCCCTCGACCACCTGCCGACGGCGTCCGCCGACCATCCGCCGGTGCCGTCCGCCGACCGCCCGCCGACGTGGTCCGCCGACCGCCGTGCGCCGCTCAGTGGTGAACCCGCTCTGACGCACCTGCACGGTCTGGAGCGGGCCCTGGCGGAGCTGGCCCACCCCCTGCGGGCGAGGCGAGAGGAGCCACTGGTCGGCGCGTGAGGCCGCCCCCCTCCTCGTAGGCACCTGTGGCACCCGTGGCACCCGTGGCACCCGTGGCACCCGTGGCACCTGTGGCACCTGTGGCACCTGTGGCACCCGTGGCACCCGTGGCACCCGTGGCAGGGCCGGGCTCGGGGCGGACACGGCGCCACGCCCGGACCGCCGGCGCCCTGGACGTGCCCCGTCTCCAGTCTCCCGTCGCGGGCCTGCGGAAACATCCGCCCCGAGCGTCTCGTTTGGTCTAGACCGATCGGGGCCGGCTGCTACCGTCACCCCCGGGACGACGGCGACACGAGAGGGGACAGCGGTGGCAGAGGTCGGCAGACGGCCCGGGCGGGCGTTCATCGGGTCGTTCACCGCGGCCGGCGGACCCGGGATCGTGATGGCGGCCGTGGACCCGGACGACGGCGCGCTGACCGTCCTGAGCAGGGTGAACGGCATCCCCGACCCCTCGTACCTGGCACTGTCGCCGACCGGCGGCACGCTGTACGCGGTGAGCGAGACCGCCGAGGGCGCGGTGGCGGCGTACAGCGTGACCGGGGACGTGCCCGAGCGGGTGGGGGCGCCGGTGCCGGTCGACGGCAACGGCCCCACGCACCTCAGCGTCTTCGACGGCCACGTCCTGACCGCCAACTACGGGTCCGGCAGCGTCACCGCCGTGCCCGTCCGGGCGGACGGCACCCTGGCCCGGGCCGCCTCCGGCGTTCTGCGGCACAGCGGCTCCGGGCCGCACACGAAGCGCCAGCAGGGGCCGCACGCCCACCAGGTCCTGCCGGACCCGACGGGGCGCTGGGCGGTCAGCGTGGACCTCGGGACGGACTCGGTACGGGTGTGCGACCTGCGCGACGGCCGCCCCCTGCTGCACCGGGAGGTCGCCCTGCGCCCCGGCTCCGGCCCGCGTCACCTGGCCTTCCACCCGGGCGGCTCGTACGCGTACGTCGTCAACGAGCTCACGCCGAGCGTCACCGCCTGCCGTTGGGACGCCCCGGACGGTTCGCTGAAGCCACTGGTGGAGGTCCCCGTGCTGCCCGACGCGCCCGCCGTGGACGCCTACCCCTCGGGCATCGCCGTCTCGCCCGACGGCCGGTTCGTGTGGACGGCCACCCGTGGCGCGGACGTGCTGTCCGTGTTCGCGGTGGAGGGCGAGGGGGAGGCGCTGCGTCTGATCGGCACGGTGCCGTGCGGGGGCCATTGGCCGCGCGCCCTCGCCGTCTCCGCGGGATTCCTCTACGTCGCCAACGAACGCTCCGGCGACGTCACCTGGTTCGCCCTCGACCCGTCCACGGGTCTGCCCCGCCGGGCGGGCTCGATCGAGGTGGCGGCGGCCTCCTGTGTGGTGCTCGGCTGACCGGCGCCCGCTCACACGCCCGACGGGCCACACCGGGCCACCGGCCCGCCCCTCCCGGTGAAGGGCACGCTTCTCACGGCGAAGGGCCCGCTTCTCATCCGGAGCGGGCCCTTTCGACGTACTGCGACGTGCCGCAGGCCCGTACGCGCGGCGTACGGGCTGCCGGAGCGGTCAGCGGACCGGCGTCCCCTGCGGCTGCTGGGGAGCGATGCCCAGGGCCGTCGTGTACTTGGCCAGGGCGAGCTTGCCGATGGCCGGGTACGGGCCGAGGGCGTCGGCGGCGGGGCAGCCGGCTTCCTTGGCCGCCTCCTCGATGAGCGAGGCGTCGATCTCCGGACCGATCAGGTACGGCGCCAGGGCCAGCTGCTGCGAGCCGGACGTGCGCAGCCGCTCGGCGACGGAGGCGATCGAGCCCTCCTGGTCGAGGGCCGCGGCCATCACCGGCACGGCGAGGCGCGCGGCGAGCAGCATGCCCGTGATGCCGGCGGCCTGCACTGCTTCGTCGCCGCCCACGGAGGCCAGGATGATGCCGTCCGCGGCGGTGGCCACCGTGAACAGGCGGGCGCGGTCCGCGCGGGCCAGGCCCGCCTCGGACAGGCGCACGTGCAGCGCCTCGGCGAGGAGGGGGTGCGGGCCGAGGGCGTCGGTCAGGTCGGCGGCGACCCGGCTGTCCATAACGGCCTGGCGGACCTGGCGCAGCAGCGCGCTGTCCGGCCCGGCCAGCAGCGGCACGACGACCGCGACGGGGCCGTCCGGCTCCTTGAGGTCCAGACCGGCGGCGAGGGCCTGCTCGTAGCGGGCGGTGCGCTCCTCACCGGCGTACGCCAGCACGGACTGGAGGCTGGGGAAGTCGCTGTCGTCCCCGTCCAGGTACCCGATGCGCGCGTCGAGGCCGGGAAGCTCCGAGCGGGCGATGCTCACGATCTCCTCGGCGAGGCCGCGGGTGGCGGCGCTAGGCGTGCCCGGCACTGCGAGGACGAGCGCGGGCGCGCCCTCGGGAGCCGCCAGGGGCTCGGGTCGGCGGTGCCGCCCGGGCTGGCGGGGGCGCGGCATTCGTACAGGCAGGCCGGACGCGGGCCCAGTGGGGGAACTCATGGCGCCGCATGTTACTGGCTTCCTGGGCTCCCCTGTTCGGGGAGGGTGCAGGTGAGCGGTATCCGTCCACTTTTGTCTGATGAGTTACGTACGGATCAGAAGTGATCAGCGTGTTTTCCGGGCGACTTGCCCTCGGAGGGGGGCAATCCCCCTTTTTGCGTCATGGCGTGTGGTTCACCACGTACAGCACCGTCTCGTCAACCGGCAGGGTGAGCGCGCCCTCCGCAAGGTCGGTGGCGATCCGGATCGCGCCGTCCAGCGGATCGCCGGCGGCCGCTGCCCGCCGCGCGTGCGGCAGCCGCCGTGCCAGTTCCTCCTCCACGGGGACGAGGAGGGGGGCGCCCAGCCGGAACAGGCCGCCGGTGAGCGCTATGCGGGGCTCTTTGTCGGTCGGGCAGACGGCGGCGGCCGCGTCGGCCATGTGCCGGGCCGCCGCCCGCAGGATGCCGGCCGCGACCGGGTCGTCCGGTGCGCACGCGGCGACCTGCGGCGCGAAGGAGGCGAGGACGGCCGGCCGGTCGGGGCGCGGGTAGAGCCGGCCGGGCAGGCCGGGCATCGGCCCGAACCGCTCCTCGGCGCGGGTGAGGAGCGGGACGGAGCCGCCGGCCCGGCCGTCGTGGGCGCGCAGGGCGGCTTCCAGCCCGGCCCGCCCGATCCAGGCGCCGCCGCCGCAGTCGCCCAGCAGATGGCCCCAGCCGTCGGCCCGTCGCCAGGCCGTCAGATCCGTGCCGACGGCGACGAGACCGGTGCCGGCGGCGACCACGGCACCGGGCCGGGTCCCGAGGGCACCGGCGTAGGCGGTGACGGCGTCGGAGGCGAGGGCGATGCCGCGCACGCCGAACTCCTGCGCGAGGGCGGCCGGGAGTTCGGCGCGCAGCGCCTCGCCCAGGGTGGCGAACCCGGCGGCGCCGATGGCCGCGGCGACGGGACTGCCGACGCCGGTCTCCGCCGTCAACGCCCGGACCATGGGCGTCAGCTGCTCCATCAGATGTGCCGGGTCGATGCCCCGCGCGCCGGTGCGCACCGGCACGGGGGACGAGCGGCGGGCCGGCGTGCCGTGCTCACCGGTGCCGAGGGCGACCCGCAGACCGGAGCCGCCCGAGTCCACGGCGAGGATGCCGGGGGACTTCCGCTGACCGGTCACGGCAGGCGCCAGTCCACGGGTTGACCTTCCTGACGGATCAGCAGGTCGTCGGGGGACGGGTGCGCTGCCCTGTTGAGCAGCAGCACGCCCTGCTGGGGCCGGGGCGTCGGATCGCCGTTGGGCGGCTGGGGCAGGCCCAGGTCGGTGGTCGGCTCCCGGTGGATGTTGATCAGGCTGCCGGGCAGCGACCGTACATCCGGCGCGACCGGGAAGGACAGGCCCACCGCGTGTGCGGGAGTTCCGGGAGCCGGGTATCGGAGAGGAGGGGCCGACGAGGCGCGATGACCATGGCGGAGTGGCTTGATCACTGGTCGCAACGGGCTCCCCTCCTTCCCGGTGACCGGCTGCGCGAGCTGCTGGACCGGCTCGATGACCTTGCCGAGGAGGAAGATTAGCGCTGAGTGCGGCGTCTGTGCGCGGGGGCTTCCGTGCGTGTGCGGGCCCCGGTGTGTGCCGGTAGGGTGACGCGCTGTGGCACGACGACCCTTGCATGAACTTGTTGAAGCGGGCTGGGCTAAGGCTCTGGATCCTGTGGCCGAACGTATCGCCGCGATGGGGGACTTCCTGCGGGCCGAGATAGCGGCCGGCCGGACTTACCTTCCATCCGGGGCCAATGTGCTGCGGGCGTTTCAGCAGCCCTTCGACGACGTGCGCGTGCTGATCGTCGGTCAGGATCCCTATCCCACGCCGGGAATGGCGATCGGGTTGAGTTTCGCGGTGGCGCCTGAGGTGCGTTCGCTGCCGGGGAGTCTGGAGAACATCTTCCGGGAGATGCACACGGACTTGGGGCTTTCCAGGCCGTCGAACGGCGATCTGACGCCGTGGACGCAGCAGGGGGTGCTGCTGTTGAACCGGGCGTTGACGACGGCGCCGCGCAAGCCGGCGGCGCATCGCGGCAAGGGGTGGGAGGAGGTCACCGAGCAGGCGATCCGGGCGCTGGCGGCGCGCGGTACGCCGCTGGTGTCGATCCTGTGGGGGCGTGACGCGCGTAACCTTCGCCCGCTGCTGGGGGACCTTCCGGCGATTGAGTCCGCCCACCCGTCCCCGATGTCGGCGGACCGTGGGTTCTTCGGCTCACGGCCGTTCAGCCGGGCCAACGATCTGCTCGTCAAGCAGGGCGCCCAGCCAGTCGACTGGCGGCTGCCGTAGGGCATGACGCTTCGGCGCCAACGACTTCATCGCCTCCGGCGAGGCGGGCGCCCTGCGGAAGGCCGCCGGCTCGTTCGACTTCGTCATGTCCACCGTGTCGGCAAACCTGCCCTGGGACGACTACCTCGGCCTGCTGCGGCCGCAGGGCCGACTGTCCGCCGCGCTTTCCCCGCCACGTCCCGGACGGCGCCGATGTCCGCAGCGCCCTGCTGGGCCTGGTCGGGGCCGCCGGAAGGCGCGCAGGAGGTTCGGTCCGGGTCACCCGACCACCGCGGCGCGCACGCACAGCACGTCGGGCAGGTGCGCGGCCAACTGCCGCCAGCTGTCCCCGTCGTCGGCCGACGCGAACACCTCGCCGTTGCGATTGCCGAAGTAGACGCCGGCCGGGTCCGCGTCGTCCGTGCAGAGCGCGTCGCGCAGGACGGTGCCGTAGTGGTCCTCCTGCGGCAGTCCCGCCGACAGCGGCTCCCAGCTCCTGCCCGCGTCCGCCGTGCGGAAGACCCGGCAGCGGTGGCCGGCGGGCACCCGGTCCGCGTCGGCGTTGATCGGGAAGACATACGCCGTGTCGCCCCGGCGGGGGTGCGCGGCAGCGGCGAACCCGAAGGTGGACGGCAGTCCCTCACCGATGTCGGTCCAGTGCGCGCCCGCGTCGTCGCTGCGGTACACACCCCAGTGGTTCTGCAGGTACAGGCGGTCGGGCGTGGCCGCGTCCCGCGCGACCTTGTGCACGCACTGCCCGAACTCGGGATTCGGGTCCGGCAGGAACACCGCGGAGACACCGGAGTTGGACGGTGCCCAGCTCGCGCCGCCGTCGGTGGTGCGGAACACGCCCGCCGCCGACACCGCCACCGTCACCGCCCTCGGGTCGCGCCGGTCGGTGAGCACCGTGTGCAGCCCCTCACCGCCGCCGCCCGGCACCCACTGGGACCGCGTCGGGTGCTCCCACAGCGGGCGGATCAGCTCGAAGCTCTCCCCGCGGTCCTCGGAGCGGTACAGCGCGGCCGGTTCCGTGCCCGCGTACACCACGTCCGGCTCGGCTGCCGACGGGTGCAGCTGCCACACCCGCTCCAGCGAAACCTCGGTGTCCGGTGGGAACTTCACGGCCGGTCGCGCCGGTTCGGTCCAGGTCCGGCCGAGGTCGTCGGAGTGGAACACCGACGGGCCCCAGTGGGCGCTGTCACCACCGGCGAGGAGCCGCGGCCGGTCACCCCGGGTGTCGATGGCCACCGAGTAGATCGCCTGAGCGTTGAAACAGGGGGATGGGTCGAACTCCCATGTGCCCGCGCGCCCGCGCCCGATGAACAGGCCCTTGCGCGTTCCCACGGCGAGCAGTACCTCGGTCATGCCGGTCACCTCCGCTGTGCTCGGACGGGACGGCGCTGTCCCGGCCACCGGCCAGTCTGCACCCCGCCACTGACAGTCACCTCCGGAAGCGGCGTCGCCGCAGGTCACATCGGCGGTGGCAGCCCCCGGACGCGCCGTCCGCCGGGCGGGTCCGTGCCGCCGCGTCGAGGGGGAGACCCCGCCTCGAGGGGCACGGTCGCGGCGGCGGGAACGGCTCAGGCGCGGGCGGTGCGGGCGGTGCGGGCGGTGCGGACGGTGCGGGCGGTGCGGCGGTGCGGGCGGTGCGGGCGGTGCGGCGGTGCGGGCGGTGCGGCGGTGCGGGCGGTGCGGGCGGTGCGGCGGTGCGGGCGGTGCGGGCGGTGCGGCGGTGCGGGCGGTGCGGGCGGTGCGGGCGGTGCCCGGTGCGTGCGGGTGAGGAGGAACGCCCGCCGGTCAGCGCCCGCCGGTCAGCCCGCCGGTCAGCGCCCGCCGGTCAGCGCCCGCTCCAGGATGCCGTCGAGGTCCGCGCCGTCGGGGAGGGTGCCGAAGGCGTACCCCCAGTCGCCGCCGAGCCGGGTCGCGCAGAAGGCGTCGGCGACCGCTGCCGGGGCGTGCCGGACCAGCAGGGAGGCCTGGAGGACCAGGGCCATCTGCTCCACCAGACGGCGGGCTCCGGCCTGCGTCGCCTCCCCGAGCCGGGACCTGAGCCGGGTGACCGCCGCGTCCAGCCGGGCATCGGCCCCCCGCGCCAGGGCGAGCTCGTCGAAGAGGGCCTCCGCGGTGGCCGGCTCCCTGGTCAGCGCCCGCAGCACGTCGAGGGCGTTGACGTTGCCGGAGCCCTCCCAGATCGACAGCAGGGGGGCCTCGCGGTAGTGCCGGGGCATGCCCGACTCCTCCACGTAGCCGTTGCCGCCGAGGCACTCCAGGGCCTCCGCGGTGAAGGCCGGACCCCGCTTGGTCACCCAGTACTTGCCGACGGCGGTCGCGATCCGCCGGAACGCCCGCTCGCCCGCGTCCCCGCGCACCGCCCGGTCGGCCGCCCCGGCCAGCCGCAGCGTGAGCGTGGTGGCGGCCTCGGACTCCAGCGCGAGGTCCGCCAGCACGTTGCGCATCAGCGGCTGGTCCAGCAGCCGCGCGCCGAACGCGCTGCGGTGGCGTACGTGGTGCCCCGCCTCGACGAGCGTCCTGCGCATCAGCGCCGCCGACATCATCACGCAGTCCAGGCGGGTGCAGTTCACCATCTCGATGATGGTCTTCACGCCCTCGCCCTCGGGCCCGACCAGCCAGGCCACCGTGCCGTCGAACTCGGGCTCGGAGGATGCGTTGGAGCGGTTGCCCAGCTTGTCCTTCAGTCGCTGGATGCGGAACGGGTTGCGGGTGCCGTCGGGCAGGACGCGCGGCACGAGGAAGCACGACAGACCCCCCGCTCCGCCGCGCGGGGACGCCTGGGCCAGCACCAGGAAGACGTCGCACATCGGCGCCGAGGTGAACCACTTGTGTCCCCGCAGGGTGTACACGCCGGGCTCGGCGGTCGGCGTGGCGGTCGTGGTGTTCGTCCGGACGTCCGAACCGCCCTGCTTCTCGGTCATCCCCATCCCCGCGAGCAGTCCGCGCTTGCCCGTCGGCGCCCGCAGCCCCGGGTCGTACTCCCGGCCGGTGAGCAGGGGTTCGTACACCTCGGCGAGCTCGGGCCGGCGGCGCAGGGCGGGGACGGCCGCGTACGTCATGGAGGTGGGGCAGCCGTGACCCGCCTCGGTGTGGCCCCAGACCAGGCCGCCGGCCGTCCGGGCGACATGGGCGCCGGGCCGGCCGTCCGCCCAGGGCGCCCCGGCCAGTCCCTCGGCCACCGCGACCCGCAGGAGCGCGTGCCAGCTCGGGTGGAAGTCGACCTCGTCGACGCGGTGGCCGTACCGGTCGTGCGTGCGCAGCACCGGTTCGTGCCGGTTGGCCAGCTCGGCCCACTCCTGCGCCTCGGGACCACCGGCCCGCAGCCCGAGCCGTCGGACGTCCGCCTCCGCCCAGCCGGCGCCCTCGCGCCGCAGCCCCTCCAGCAGGGCGGCGTCCTCGGAGGCGTCGTACGGGGCGAGCGGCGGGGGCTGGTTGGTGACGTCGTGCGTGGTGTGGGCCGGGACCGGTGACTGCGGCTGCGCGACGATGAGGGACATACGCCCATGTTGCATCCATTCAGCGGTCGCAGCAATAGTGCAACATCGTGGCGGACGTACAGTACGTCGTCATGCACGCGAACGTGCCGGCGGAGGCCGGTGAGGTGGAGCTGAGGCCGCTGTCGGCCCGCTCGGTGGTCCTGAGCCTGCTGCTCGGCTCCCACCCTCCGGAGCTGCCGGTGAAGGACCTCGTCCGGCTGGTGGAGCCGTTCGGCGTCGGCGGCTCCACCCTGCGGGCGGCCCTCAGCCGGATGGCGGCCGCCGGTGACCTGCGGCGTGCCGGTGCCGTCTACGGTCTCAGCGACCGTCTCCTGGAGCGGCAGCGCCGGCAGGACGACGCCGTCCGCCCGGCGACCCGGCCCTGGGGCGGCGACTGGGAGATGGCCGTGGTGACGGCGACCGGCCGCGGCCCCGCCGAACGCGCCGAGCTCCGTGCCGCGCTGACCCGGCTCCGCCTCGCCGAACTGCGCGAGGGGGTGTGGCTGCGCCCCGCCACCCTGCTCCGCCCCTGGCCGGACGGGCTCGCCGGCGTCGTCCGGTGTTTCTCCGCCCGCCCCGAGGCGCCGGCCGGCGCGGAGCGGCAGGACCGGGAACTGGCCGCCACCCTCTGGCCGTTGGACGAGTGGGCCGGCACGGCCCGGGCCCTGCTCGCGCACATCGCGCGGGCCGAACGGCCCGCCGACCGCTTCACCGCCCACGCGGCCGCCGTACGGCACCTCCTCGCCGACCCCGTCCTGCCCCCCGAACTCCTGCCCGCCGACTGGCCGGGCGCCGCCCTGCGCGCCGCGTACACCGCCTACCAGCGGGAGGTGTCGGAAGCGGTGCACGGGCGGACGCGCGTCTGACGGGCGTGGTGTGCGGGCGGGCGCGTATCCGGCGGGCGTGGTGTGCGGACGGGAGCACGCCTGACGGCCGGGGGAAGCGGGTGGGAGCCGCTTGCCCCGGCCGTCCGGTGGGGGGAGGGGAAGGGGTCAGGGGTAGGTGATGTCCGAGGTGGAGTACAGGCAGTTGGTGCTGTCGGGGCCCACGCCCACCGCCGTGTTGTTGTTGTACTTCTGGCAGGGCACGACCTTGCGGCTCGCGTCGTTGAGGACCGTGATGTTGCGCAGGGTGGCCACGTCGTTGCGGTTGACGTTGATGCCCACGATCCGGGCCGTGCTCCCCGTGCCGGTCACCTCGATGGTGTTGAGGTTGACCTTGCGCGTGTACGAGGTGGAGCAGTCGCCGCAGGAGCGGTACAGGGTCTTGAACTCCTGCACGGCGAAGCCCGAGATGTTCACCGTGCCGCCGCCGTTGTGCTGGAACACCTTGTCGGACGCCTTCTTGGCGCCGCCGCCGATGACGTTGTACGTGGCGCTGCTGCCCCCGCGGAAGGTCGCGGCGTCCTCGCCGACGTCCTCCCACCAGACGTTCTGGAGCGTGCAGCTGCCCAGGCAGTGGATGCCGTCGGCGCCGGGCGCCCCGATGACGACGTTCTTCAGGGTCACGCCGTCGGCGAGGGTGAGGATCGGCTGCTGGTCCTCGGCCTGGTCCCCGGTGCCCAGGGCGCCGCTGCCGTACAGGCGCAGCATGCCGTAGTCCTTCGAGCCGGTCAGGCTGATGGTCGCGGTGACCGCCTGGCTACCGGAGGCGGACGGCCAGGTGGCGGCGCTCGCCGGAGCCGTACCGACTGTCGTGATCATGCCAAGCGAAAGACCGAGAGCGGCCAGCGCTCCGGTGACCGCACGCCCATGGGTGCGCGGTCGGATGGCGGAGGTCTGTGCGCGTGTACGCATGCGGGTGCGTCCCTCCAAGGATGCGGCTCGATCATGTATGAGAACGCGGAGCTTCAGCTTGAACGACCAAGGCCGTACATTACCTGTTTCGGGCGCTGCATGAACGGCTGGGTCACGCTGCTGAACGGAACGTAGAGCGCAAGCGCTTTCTAGTCAACGCTTCGCGTAGACGACATCCGGACACCGTGACTGACCTACTGACCGACCGGCTCACCTACTGACCGCCCGGCCCCCTGTCCTCCTGACCGCCCGGCCGACAGCCCGCCTTGCCTGTTCCAATGCCCGCCTGTTCCAATGCCCGCCTGTTCCAATGCCCGCCTGTTCCAATGCCCGCCTGCTCCACTGCCCGCCCCGCCACCCGGCCGCCCGCCCGGTCCAAGTGGTCGGCTGCACGCGGCTGCGGCGGGCCGCGGGAGAGCCCGCCGCCGACGGCGACGGGCTCTCCCCTCAGCTGCTTCGGGCGGGCGTCTAGACCGCCTCCGCCCGGGGCTTCCCGACGCC
Organism: Streptomyces sp. NPDC059895; assembly: GCF_042731035.1. Classification (NCBI taxonomy): domain Bacteria; kingdom Bacillati; phylum Actinomycetota; class Actinomycetes; order Kitasatosporales; family Streptomycetaceae; genus Streptomyces; species Streptomyces sp. NPDC059895. The sequence continues at coordinate 195,012 of NZ_JBHWKO010000014.1, read as the reverse complement.
CGCGTCGGCGCCGCCGTCAGCCGGCGCGTCCGGCGAGGCGTCCGCCCGCGCGTCCACCGTCGGTGCGTCCGGCGAGGCGTCCGCCCGCGCGTCCGCCGCCCGTGCGTCCCCCTCGGCGACCGCCGGACCGCTCCTGCCGGGCAGGTGGTTGAAGAGCAGGTTCAGCACGATCGCGGTCACGCAGCCCGCGCTGATCCCGCTGTTCATCACCGTCTGGAACCAGTCGGGGAACTTCTCGTAGATCGTCGGGACGCCGACCGGCAGCACGCCCATCGCCACCGACACGGCCACCACCGTCAGGTTGTGGTTGCCCCGGAAGTCGACCTCGGCCAGGGTACGCAGCCCGCTCGCCGTGACCGTGCCGAACATCACCAGGCCCGCGCCGCCCAGGACGGGCGCCGGGATCGCCGCGACCACCGCGCCCAGCTTGGGCAGCAGACCGAGCAGGACGAGGATGCCGCCGGCGGCGGCGACCACCCAGCGGCTGCGCACCCGGGTCATGCCGACCAGGCCGACGTTCTGCGCGTACGCCGTGTACGGGAAGGTGTTGAAGACGCCGCCGAGGACGGTCGACAGGCCGTCGGCGCGCAGCCCGTCCGCGAGGGAGCGCGGCTCCACCTTGCGGCCCGTCATCTCCCCGACCGCGATCAGGTCACCCGTCGTCTCGGTCATCGTCACCAGCGCCACCACCAGCATCGAGATGATCGCCGACGCCTCGAAGACGGGCGCCCCGAAGTGGAACGGCGTGCTGATCCCGACCCAGTCGGCGTCCGAGACCCCGCCGAAGTCCGTGAAGCCGAAGGGGACGGCGACCGCGAGGCCCACCGCTATGCCGATCAGCACCGCGACCCGGCTGAGGAAGGCGGGCGCGAACCGCTGCACGCCGAGCACCACCGCCAGTACGAACGCGGCGAGCGCGATGTTCTTCGGCTCCCCGAAGTCCTCCGAACCGGCGCCGCCCGCCACCCAGTTGCCCGCGACCGGCAGCAGCGAGATGCCGATGACCAGGATCACCGTGCCGGTGACGAGCGGCGGGAAGAACCTCAGGAGCCGGCCGAACACCGGTGCCAGCAGCACGATCGCGAGTCCCGCGACGATCACCGAGCCGTAGATCGCGGGCAGTCCGCCGCCCGTCGTCCCGATCAGCACCATCGGCGACACGGCCGCGAACGTACAGCCCTGCATGATCGGCAGCCGTACGCCGAAGCGCCAGAACCCCACGCACTGGACGAGCGTGGCGATGCCGCAGATCAGCAGGTCCGCGGTGATCAGGTACGCCAGGTCGGCGGGCGACAGCTTCATCGCCCCGCCCACGATCAGCGGTACGGCCACCGCGCCGGCGTACATCGCGAGCACGTGCTGCAGGCCGAAGGCGGCCAACTGCCGTGCGGGGGGCACCTCGTCGACGGGGTGGACGGGTGGGGTCGTGGACATGGGCACTCCAGGGCGGCGAGGGAGGGCGGGCTTGAGGGGGTGGCAACATCCGGACAGCACGAGACCGTACGAGCCTTAAACAGTTTGTTGATTTCACGGGTGTTGCCGGTGTGTGTCCTGCACCCCGGACCCGGCCGTGCCCGCCGCCGCCCGCAGGGCCGCCCAGTCCGGCAGCTTCACCACACCCCGCCCCAGGGAGGCCCCCAGCTCCGCCTCGGCACGCTCGATGGCCAGCCATCCCGCCCACTCGACCGGCTCGGCCCCCGCGGCCCGCAACAGCGTGAGCGGATCCCCGAGTTCCCGCCGCAGCAGGACGGGGGCGTCCTCCACCAGGGACGTCACCGTCTCCTTCGCGCACGGCCGGTTGGTGCCGATGACGCCCGTCGGGCCCCGCTTGATCCAGCCGGCCACGTACTCGCCCGGCGCCACGGCCCCGTCGCGCAGCACCCGTCCGGCGAGATGCGGCACCGTCCCCCGCTCCGCGTCGAACGGCAGCCCCTCCAGCGGCACTCCGCGGTAGCCCACCGACCGCAGCACTACCTGGGCGTCGACGTCCTCGTGCCCGCCGGTACCCGTCACCCCGCCGCGCCCGTCGGGAGCGGTCCGTTCGAAGCGCACCGCACCCACCCTGCCGTCGGCCGCGAGGAGTTCGACCGGCCGCAGGAAGAAGCGCAGGCGGATCCGGCGCCGCAGGCCCCGTGGCGGTGCGGCCGCCCAGCCGCGCAGTACCTCGATGTTGCGGCGCTGCGCCGCCGGCAGGGCGGACGGGTCGCGGTACGCGGGGTCCAGCGCCAGCTCCGCCTCGTCGACCACCACGTCGGTGTCCGGCAGGCCGCCCAGTTCCCGCAGCTCCTTGGTGGTGAACCGCGCCTGGGAGGGGCCGCGCCGCCCGACCATGTGGATCTCGGTCACCTCGCTCGCGGCCAGTGCCGTCAGCGCCGCCTGCGGCATGTCGGTGGCGGTCAGCTCCGCCGCGCCCCGGGCCAGGATCCGCGTGACGTCCACCGCGACGTTCCCCACGCCGATCACCACGGCCGAGCGGGCACCCGTCAGGACGCCGTCGACGACGGCGTCCGGGTGGGCGCTGTACCAGGCCACGAAGTCGGTCGCCGACCAGCTGCCGGGCAGGTCCTCCCCGGGGATCCCCAGCCGCCGGTCCGCCGCCGCGCCGACGCAGTACACCACCGCGTGGTACACCTCCCGCAGCCGCTCGACGGGCACCCCGCCCGCCCCGACCCGCACCCCGCCCAGGAAGCGCACCCGCTCGTGCTCCAGCACCGTGCGCAGGTTCTGCTGGAGCGATTTGATCTTCTCGTGGTCCGGGGCGACGCCGTACCGCACCAGCCCGTACGGGCACGGCAGCCGGTCCAGGACGTCGACGAGCACCTCGGGGTCCTGCTGGACCAGGCTCTGGGCGGTGTAGACCCCACTCGGCCCGGAGCCGACGACGGCGACACGGAGCACGGCCGAACTCCTTACCCCGGCAGGCGCAGGAGAGCGCTGACGCTTCCAGCATGGCACCGCCGCGGCCGCGCTGACAGGGCGCTGAGCGCCGGGGTCGTGCGTGTCCGCCCGTATGGAGGGTGATCGGGCGGTCACGTCACGTGGTGTGACGGACGTGCCCTGCCGCGCGGGACGCGTCTCGGCCGAGGGCGTGCGGGCCAGACGGGCCCGTCCAAACCGGCGGACCTGGCGGGCCCGTCCAGCCCGTCCAGCCCGGCGGGCCTGGCGGGCCAGACGGGCCCGCCCATGGTCGACCAGGTAGACCAGGTCGTCCTGGTCTACCTGGTCGACCTGGTCTATCTGACGGTGCCGGCGGGCTTACAGCATCGCCCTCATCCGCGTGATCTCCGTCGTCTGCTCCGCCACCACGTCGTCCGCCATCTCCTCGACGCGGATGTTGTTCCCCTGTGCCTTGACGTCCGCGGCCATGGTGAGCGCGCCCTCGTGATGGGTGATCATCAGGGTGAGGAAGAGCTTGTCGAAGGCCTTGCCGCGGGCCGCCCGCAGCTTCCCCATCTGCGCCTCCGTGGCCATCCCGGGCATCGCGGCGTGATCGTGCCCGCTGCCCGCAGTGCTTCCGTCGCTCGCCGTGCTTCCGTCGCTCGCCGTGCCGCCGTCGCCGTCCGCGCTCGCGCCGCCCGCCGGGCTCCCGTCGTCCTCGCCGTGGGCCGACAGCCAGCTCCGCAGGGCCTCGATCTCCGGCCCCTGGGTGGCGGCGATGCGCGAGGCCAGGGCCTTGACCTGCGCCGAGTCGGCCTGCTCGGGGGCGAGCTCGGTCATCTCCAGGGCCTGGCCGTGGTGCTCGATCATCATGCGGGCGAAGGACACGTCCGCCGAGTTCGGGGTGTCGTCCTCGGCCCGCTGCTCCGCGGCGTCCTCGGCGGACAGCGTCCGGTTCTCCTCGCCCGGCTTCCCCGGCACGATCACCGAGGGTCCGCCCGCCGCTCGGGGAGTGCTGTCCGCCCCGGAGTCGCAGCCCGCGAGGACGAGACAGCCCGCGAGGACGAGCGCCGGCAGCGAGGCACGGGCGAGGGACGCGCGGCGGAAGAGCACAACGACCTCCTGACGTGACGGGTCTGACCCCCTGTCGGGATCCGACGGGGGCATGTGTGACCGTCCTAGCACGACGTCCGCCCCGGCCGGCCGGAGACGTTCATGACGAGTATGTTGCCGACCCTTGATATGTGCATGATGAAGACGATACTTCGGAGGACCGTGAACCGTTCCGTCGTGAACGGCAGCAAGGGAGGACGCAGTGACCCTGTTGAACGATCCCCGAAGGCGGCGCAGACGGCGGACGGCCGTCGCGGCCTGTGCCGGCATCCTGGCCGCACTGCTCACAGCGGTCCCGGCGGCCGCGACCCCCGACCCGGGGGACGGTCCGGCCGCGGAGCCCAAGGTGTCCCAGGATGTACGGACCGAGGTGGCCGAGGCGATAGCCGCGGGAGAGGTGCCGGGACAGGACGAGATCGTCCACTCCGCCAACATCGAGCACCTCGCCAACGTGCCCAAGGACGCGCTCACCAGCCTCAATTCGGACATCGCCTTCCAGGGCAGGTACGCCTTCGCCGGCAACTTCGACGGCTTCCGTGTCTTCGACATCAGTGACCCGAAGTCCCCGAAGACCGTCGCCCAGGTGCTCTGCCCGGGCTCGCAGAACGACATCTCCGTCTCCGGGAACCTGCTCTTCCTCTCCACCGACTCCTCGCGCAGCGACAGCAGTTGCAACAGCACCACGCAGCCCGCGACCGAGAAGTCCTCCTGGGAGGGCATGAAGATCTTCGACATCAGCGACAAGCGGAACCCGAAGTACGTCGCCGCCGTCGAGACCGCCTGCGGCTCGCACACCCACACGCTGGTGCCGGAGCGCCGCAGCGTCTACGTGTACGTCTCCTCGTACGCCCCCAACGCCGCGTACCCCGACTGCCAGCCCCCGCACGACGGCATCTCGATCATCAAGGTGCCGCGCGGCGCCCCCGAGAAGGCCGCGATCGTGAACTTCCCTGTGCTCTTCCCCGGTGAGGGGGCGGACGGCGGCGGCAACCCGGGCGGGCCCACCAACCCGGGCGTCTCCAAGACGACCGGCTGCCACGACATCACGGTCCTCCCGGAGAAGGACCTGGCGGCCGGCGCCTGCATGGGCGACGGCATCCTGTTCTCCATCGAGGACCCGGAGAACCCGAAGATCATCGACCAGGTCCAGGACAACGTGAACTTCTCGTTCTGGCACTCGGCGACCTTCAACCAGACGGCGGACAAGGTCGTCTTCACCGACGAACTCGGCGGCGGCGGCGCGGCCACCTGCACCCCGGAGATCGGCCCGGACAAGGGCGCCGACGGCATCTACGACATCGTCGGCAAGGGCGACCACCGCAAGCTCGTCTTCCGCAACTACTTCAAGATCGACCGGCCCCAGACGGCCACCGAGGTCTGCGTGGCGCACAACGGCTCGCTGATCCCGGTCAAGGGCAGGGACCTCATGGTCCAGGCCTGGTACCAGGGCGGCATCTCCGTCTGGGACTTCACCGACTCCGCCCACCCCGAGGAGATCGCCTACTTCGAGCGCGGCCCGGTGGACACCGAGCGGCTCACGACCGCCGGCTCCTGGTCGGCGTACTACTACAACGGCTACATCTACTCGAACGACATCGCCAAGGGCCTCGACGTGCTGAGGATCGACGACCGGCGCACGGATCCGGCCCAGCGGGTCCGCCTGCCCGAGCTCAACGCGCAGACGCAGCCGGACTACTTCGGCTGATCGCCGGCGGACCGTCCCGTCGCGAAGTAGCGGGACAGGTCGCCGTCACCGCTCCCGCCGGGCGCCTCGGCGTCCGGCGGGAACCCCAGTTCCCAGTCGAGCCGGTAGCGGGCGAACAGTTCGGCCCGCACCGGGGCGAGCGGCATCCCCGCGGCCGGCAGGACCATCGCGTAGACGGAGCCCATCAGCAGGGCGCGCAGCACGGGGTAGTCGGTGTCGACGTCCCGCGATCCGTGCCGTGCCACGGTGTCCCGCAGCAGCTCCGCGAGCCGCCGCTGCTCCGTGCACGGGACGAAACCCTCCGCCTGGAGCAGCCCCGCCATGTGCTGGCGCATGAGTACCGTCCGGTCCCGCGCCAGGCCCAGGACGGCGTCGATGGCCCGCGCCATGCGCTCCCGGCCGTCCTCCGTGCGCGGCTCCCGCTCCAGCGCCTCCTCCAGCGTGCGGTGCATCAGCCGGTGCACGGCCGACTGCACCAGCCGGCGCTTGCCGGGGAAGTAGTACGACACCAGTCCGCGCGCCGAGCCCGCCCGGTCGGCTATGTCGCCGAGCGTCGTCGCCTCGTACCCGCGCTCGCTCACCAACTCGACCGCGGCGTGCAGCAGTCGCTCCCGGGAACGCCGCCGCAATTCTTCATTGACCGAGGCGCTGCGCGGGGACATGCTGTAACTCCTGCGTTGACTGGCCGACAGCCAACTATACTCAGCGCATCCCCGCCGGTTCCGTGTGCGAGCCGGGCCGGGCGGCCGCCTGCTCTGGGCGACACGGGGGATCGTCCAGAGTCGGCGTGCTCCGCACCGACGGGCCGCGGGCCCCGCCGTCTCAGCCGACCAGATCCAGCACCGGCCGCAGCCCGTCCGGACGTTGCGCCGCCGGCAGATGGTCCACGAAGTGCACCGCGCAGCCGAGCGCCGCCGCCCCGCCGTCCGCGCGCCGGTCGTCACCCACCATCAGCGTCGTGCGCGGATCGACACCGAGCGCCTCGCACGCCGTCCCGAACAGCCGCGGGTGCGGCTTCTGCACGCCGTGCTCGTACGACAGCACATACGTGTCGACGAACGGATCGAGGCCGTGCTCGCGGAACACCGGCCTGAGGTCCCAGCCGATGTTGCTCACCACGCCCACCCGGATCCCGCGCTCGCGCAACGCGCCCAGTACGGGCAGGGCGTCGGGGTACGGCGCCCAGGCGGCCGGCGTCATGTGCCGGTCGTACAGCGCGTCGTGGAGCGTCGGGTCGGGCAGCGGGACCTGACGGGAGAGCCCGGTGTACGCGGCCCGGTGCGACTCGGCGCTCGTGTCCCGCACCCGCCACAGCCCGGCCAACTCCTCGGGCACCCGACCGGGCGGCGCGCCACCCGGCAGCGCACCGGCCGCTTCGAGCGCCCGCGCCGCGGACGCCAGGTGCGCCCCGGTCAGTTCGACACCCGCCGCGTCGAGCACGGCCCGCAGCCACGACTCCGCGGACTCGATGCGGAAGAGGGTCCCGGAGAAGTCGAACAGCACGGCGGAGGTCATGGAACGGATCCTACGGACGCCACGCGTCGACGCTCCATGAACGGCGGAGCCCGGCGCCATGGAAAGCGCGCGGACGGGAACATCCTCGCGGACCGCACCGATCCGCCCGTCTCCCGGCGCCCCGTCCGGCCGACCGCCCGCCCGCCGCACCTGATCCGGCGAACCGGGCCCGGCCCGGGCTGCCCTCACCGTCGGCGGGGAGGACCGGCCGGCCCGCCCCGCCGAGCTGTCCGACGTGGCGGTACCGCCGGCCCGGTGGGCTCACGGCCGCCAGCGCAGGTGGGCCGCGATCGCCAGTGCCACCACCGTCGTGCCCAGGAGCCAGCCGCCGAGGACGTCCGAGGGCCAGTGGACCCCGAGCCACACCCGGGTCAGCCCCACGCCCGCCACCGAGACGACGGCCACCGCCACCGCCGTACGCCACACGGCGGGACGGACGCCGTGGCGGTACAGGAGCCACAGCAGGAGGCCGAGGACGACCGTGGCCGTGAGGGCGTGACCGGAGGGGAAGGCCGCGTAGTGGGCGGAGTCGACCGGGTCGGGCCAGCGGGGGCGTTCGCGGCCGACCGCGGCCTTGAGGCCCTGCTGGAGGACGGTGCCCACGGCCGACACCGTGACCAGCCACGCCGCCGTCCACCACGCCGCGCGCCGCCACACCAGCCATGCCGCGACCCCCGCGCACAGCAGTCGCATCGCCACCGGGTCCCAGACCCAGTCGCTGAGGACGCGGCAGACCTGGGTGAGGCCGTGCTCGGTGACGGCCCAGCGGTGCGTCGTGCGCGAGATGTCGCGGTCGGTGGAGACCAGGGGGTGCCACTCGGCCCACACCGGGACCAGGAGCAGCAGGGAGCACAGTCCCAGGGCGAGGCCGGCGCGGACGGCGGTGCGCAGGGGCGACGGGGCGGTGGGCGGGGAGTCGACGGACGGGTCGTGCATGAGGTGATCCTTGCCGAACAACGGCGTTCGAAGCCACCCCGGAAGGCGGCCTCCGAACCCGCAGGCGGCCCGGCGGGCCCCGGGCCGGGTCAGCCGAGCGCCCGCAGCCCCGGAACCAGCGTCACCAGCACCGGGATCACGGGGACCGGTGAGGCCGCCGCCGTCAGCCGCAGCCGACGGGCCGCGGTGAGCCGGTCCGGGGGCGTGAGCAGGCGGTGCACGCGCTGCGGCACATGCGCCTGCGCAGTGGGGGAGGGGCCGAACACGCCCCGGTCCTCGTTGAGTTCCACCAGCGCCAGCCCGGTCGCCAGCCGGCCGAAGCGCCGGGAGGCCGTGTCGTCGGCGGCGAGCTCGACCAGCCGGCGCATCTCGTCCCGGAACGCGGCGAACACCGGCACCCTCGGAGACCCGTTGGCCAGCGCGGACGAGCAGTGCAGCAGCCAGTCGTGCCGGGCCCGGGCGTGCCCCTGCTCGTGCGCGAGGACCGCGTCGAGCCGACGGCCCTTCAGGCGGCGCGGCGCGGCGGTGGTGACCACCAGCCGGGGCGCCCCGCCCGGCAGCCACCAGGCGTCGGGCCGTTCGCCCTCCAGCACCACGACCCGTCCGGCCGCGGGCTCCTCGCCCGGCAACAGGGCAACAGCGGTACCCGCAAGCGCAGTTCGGCCCGTCGGCGCCGACGCCGGGAGCCCGCCCGCGCGACTTCCCGCACCAGCATGGCCCCGCTCCACAGCCCGGCGCCCGCCAGCGCCACCGCGGTCCTTGTGAGCGGCGCACCGCTCAGGGGTACGGCTTGTCACGGCAAGTGACACAGGCCACGACCGCCCACCGCCGGCCCCGACCCGGCGCGGCCCGTCAGGGCAAGGGACGCGCGCCCCGGGAGTCCGCCGGACCGGCCGGACCTCACATGGTCAGCAGCATGGCCAGCATCCCGATCCCCATCGACAGCCGGCAGGCCCGCGCCAGTTCGGGCCGGTCGCTCCAGGCGAGGGTGCCTCCCCCCGCCGTTCCCGCCGGCAGCAGCAGCCGCATCCCCGAGACGAGGACGTATCCGGTGAAGTACAGCAGCAGCGCGCCCGTCAGCAGCGGACTCCCGGCGCCGCCGTGGACGTGCCCGGCGGTGCCGGGGGAGGCCGCGGGGGCGGCGGCCATCGCGACCGCCATGTAGACCATGGCCGAGGCGCCCACCAGGTGGTGCAGATGGTGGACGCCGCCGCGGGCCGTCCACAGGGCGTGCAGCGCGGCCGCGCCGAAGACCGCCGCGTACGCCCCCCACGCCCACGGCGGCGGGGTGAACGCCGCCGCGGGCACCGCCATCACCGCCATGCCGAAGCCCATGAGCGCCTCACCGCCCGCGGCCCGGCGCTGGTCGTCGTCCCTGCTGCGCATCCGCAGCAGGCAGTAGGCGCCGGTCGCCGCACACAGCGCGACCAGCAGCCAGCCGGGCGAAGCCGGTCCGTGCACGCGCACCTCCCCGCTCGACGGTCGGTCGAGGGATGCGATGCCCAGGACACGCGGTGCGCACGCGAGCGCAAGGGGGTACGCGGGGAGCGTTCGGCGGAGCACGGCGACGGGTGACGGACCGGTGACGGACGTCACGGCTGATGTTTTACGAGTAAAACACATGCTAAATTAGTTGCCATGAGAAGTGCGACCCGACTCCCGCTCGCCGGTGTGCTGCGCCTCGGCCGGCCCTCCGACATCTGGTTCAAGCCCGCCCTCAGCGTGGTCGCCGCGGTCGCCCCGCCGAACCTGATCCTGCTGGCGCTCGGCCGCCTCGACCTGGCGATGTACACGATGGCCGGATCCCTGTGCGCGCTGTACGCCCACAACCGCCCCTACGCCGTCCGCGCCCGTGTCCTCGCCTGGGTCGTGCTGGGCATGACCGGCGGACTGGCCGTCGCCCTGCTCACCGCCGCGCTCACCACGGACGCCGTCGTCCTCGTCACCGTCGGCGCCCTGCTCGCCGCCGCGCAGAAGGTGCTCTGCGACGTCACCCGCCTCGGCCCGCCCGGCAACGTCGTCCTCACCTTCATCACCTCGGCCTCGCTGTTCGTCCCCCAGACCCCGGGACAGATCCCCGGCCACCTCGGGCTGGCCCTCGCCGCGGGCGCCTGGTCCTGGATCATCGGCATGGCACCCGGGCTGCTGCGTCCGCACGGCCCCGAGCGCCGGGCCACCGCCCAGGCCCTGAACGCGGCCGCCGCGTACGCCGCCACACGCGGCACCGGCGACGGCCACACCCGGGCCCGCGCCGCCGCGGCGGCCGCCGTCCAGGCCGCCTGGCAGTCCCTGCTGTCGGCCCGCGAGGGGGAGACGAACCGCGCCCTGGAGCGGCTCGTGATCGGCGCCGAGGTGGCCCTCGCGGCCCCCGCCGACACCGACCCGGAGCGCCTGCGCGCCTGGGCCCGCGCACTGCGCGGCACCGGCCGCGTCCCGTGCCCCGACGACCTGGCGTCCCCCGGCGGCGGCCCCGGACACAGCGGCCCCGGTGACGGCGGCACCGGGAAGGGCGGCACCGTTGACGGCGGCCGCGGGGAAGACGACGAACTCCTCGGCGTCGACGTCGAGCGGGCCGCCGGACGGCCCCCGCTGTGGAGCCGCCTCGGGCCGCTCACCCCGCTCGCCGTGCGCACCGCCCTCGGCTGCGCCCTCGCCGGATACGCCTCCCTCGCCCTCGGTATCGGCCGCCCCTACTGGGCCCTGGTCACCGCCGCCTCCCTCTACCAGGCGAACCTCACCCTCACCTGGAGCCGCGGCGTCCAGCGCGTCGTCGGCAACCTCGTCGGGGTCCTCGCCTTCGCCGTACTCGTCCCGCTCGCCCATCTCCACCAGGCGGCCCTGGTCCTCGTCTGCGTCGCGCTCAACTTCGGCGCGGAGGCGCTGATCGGCCGCAACTACTGGCTCGGCAGCGTCTGCGTGACCCCGATGGCCCTGCTCATCAGCGAGTTCGCCCACTACCAGGACGCGGGCACGCTGATCACCGAACGGGTCGTGGACACCGTCGTCGGCGCCCTGGTCGGCTTCGCCGCCGCGGTCGTCGTCACCAACCGCCGCGCCGGCGACCGCCTCGGACACGCCCTGACGGCCGCCGAACGCGCCCGTGAACGCGCCGCCCGCCTGCTGGCCGAGCCGTGCCCCGCCCCCGGCGCCCTGGAGTCCGCCCGCCGCGCTCTGGCCGCCGCCCTGGTCGACCTGCGCGCCACCGCCGACGCTGCGTCCGGCGAATGGTGGCAGCGGGCGCTGCCCCAGGAGAGGGTCGTCGCGGCCGAACAGTGCGGACACCGTACGCTCGCCGCGACGGTACGGCGCCAGGGACTCCTCCCGGCCCGGGACACCAGCGCGAGAGCGGAGGGCGTACGGCCATGACGGCGACGCAGGGACGGCCTGCCGACGGGGACGGCGCAGAACGGGGACGGTCCGCCGCCGTCCGGCCCGGAGGAACCGGGGACCCGGCCGGCGGCGACACCGTCGCCGCGGTCGTACGGCAGTGGCGGTCCGTCCGCCCGGACCTCGACACCGCCCCCATGGAGATCATCGGGCGCGTCAACCGCTGCGCGGCCCTGCTCCAGCAGGCCGAGGACGCCCCCCTGCGCCGGGCGGGTCTGAGCCGGCCCGAGTTCGACCTGCTCGGCGCGCTGCGCCGCACCGGTCACGAGCTGACGCCGGGCGACCTGGCCCGCGAGACCTTCTCGTCGGGCGCCGCCGTCACCAAGCGCCTCAAGCAGCTGACCGAACGCGGTCTGGTGGAGCGCCGGGGCGACACCCGCGACCGCCGCGTCGCCCACGTCCGCCTCACCGACGCCGGCCGCGACCTGGTCGACGGCATCCTGCCCGAGCAGCTCGCCTACGAGACCGCCGTCCTGTCCGCCCTCGACGCCGACCGGCAGGGCGAGCTGGCGGGGCTGCTCGGGGACCTGCTGAGCCGCCTCGAAGGACATATGCAGGCGCTGCGGGTCTGACGCCCGCGGACCGAACGGCGCCCGGCCCTCGGCAGGGCCTCCCGGGGCCCGGTCGGCCGGCTTCCGGCCGGTCTTCCGACGCCCCGGCGAGCCGGGGGGATTGGGATTCTCTAGGGGACCGGACCGGACCGTACTGGACGGGGTCAGACCGGACGGGTCGTACCGTACCGGGGCAGGTCAGACGGGACAGGTTGGACCGGACAGGCCGTACCGGACCGGGGAAGGCGCACGGTCCCCCCGCCTCGCCCGTCCCGGACTACCCCTCGTCACCGGCCCGGTACACCCCGAACATCGCGCCCTGCGGATCGCGCAGCACCGCGATCCGCCGGCCGTTCGGCAGCGAGGTCGGTGCCATCAGCGCCGTACCGCCCGCCCGCTCCGCCGTCGCCGCGCCGGCGTCCACGTCGGCGACCGCGAAGTACGGCAGCCAGTGCGGCGGTACCTCGGGCGGGAACTTGTCGTCCATCGTGACCATGCCGCCGAAGTCCGCGCCGCCCACACCCCACTGCGTGTAGTGCTCCGAGGGGCGCACGGTCCAGCCGAACACCGTCGTGTAGAAGGTCTCCGCCCGTTTCGGGTCGCGGGACATCAGCTCCACCCAGCCCAGGGAGCCGGGCGCGTTGACCACCCCGGCGCCCGGGAAGGTCCGCGCCTGCCAGAGCTGGAAGGCGGCGCCGCCCGGGTCGAGGGCGACCACGAAACGGCCGAGGTCGAACACGTCCATCGGGCCGACCAGCACCTTGCCCCCGGCCTCCTCGATCAGCCGCGCGGTGACGTCGGCGTCGGAGACCGCGAACGAGACGCTCCAGGCGACGGGCTGACTCTCCTGGTACAGGGGACTGAGCGCGGCGGCCGCCGCGTCACCGAGGTGCGCCACGGTGTAGCCGCCCGCCTCCTGCCGCGGATCGGTCTCGCACCGCCAGCCGAACAGGTCCCCGTAGAACCGCCGGGCCGCCTCCAGGTCACTGGTGCCCAGCTCGGCCCAGCAGGGCCCACCGGGCACGGGCGCGTCGAGCTTCATCGCGTTCCTTCCGAAGGGAGCACCCCTTCCAGCACGCTAAGCCCGGACCCCGGGGCCCGGCATCCGCTGGCCTCAGATCCCCGGCCGGTACCGCATCGGATGGTCGGCCGGCACCTCCACCAGCACGATCGGCGTCCCGTCCGGGTCCGCGACCCACATCTCCAGCAGGCCCCACGGCTCCCTCACCGGCGGCCGCACGATCCCGACGCCCTTCGCGCGCAGCTCGTCGTGGGCCGCCGCGACGTCCGGGACCTGCACCCACAGCCGTACGGCGGGGTCCGGCGGTGTCTCCGAGCGGCCCGAGACCTCCAGGAACCCGCCGCCGAGGAAGTAGACCGTGCCCCGCTCCGGTCCGGTACCGAACTCGCGGTAGACGGGGAGGCCCAACTGCTCGCCGTAGAAGGCGCGGGACCGCTCGGGGTCGACGGGGCTGAGGAGGATCCGGCTGCTGAGTACATGCACCATGCGTCCGGAGACTAGGGGAGAGTTAGGCTCTGCGGTGCCCGAGCCGCGCCGCACGCCCGTCACCCCGGAGAGCCCGTATGGACGCCACCGCCACCGACCTCGTCTTCCGTGACGCCACCGAGGCCGACGTGGACACGCTCGTCGCGCTCGTGGAGTCGGCCTACCGCGGGGAGTCCAGCCGGGCCGGCTGGACCACGGAGGCGGACATCCTCCAGGGGCAGCGGACCGACCCCGAGGGCGTGCTGGACATCGTCACGTCGCCCGACGGGCTGGTGATCACCGCCGGGCGGGACGGCCGGATCGTCGCCTGCTGCCAGCTCGAGCACCGCGGCGACCACGCCTACTTCGGCCTGTTCGCGGTCAGTCCCGCGGCACAGGGCGGCGGTCTGGGCAGGACCGTCCTGGCGGAGGCCGAGCGCCGGGCCCGCACGGCGTGGGGCGCCACCGAGATGCGCATGACGGTGATCTCCGTGCGCGAGGACCTCATCGCCTGGTACGAGCGCCGCGGCTACCGCCGTACGGGCCGGATGACGCCCTTCCCGTACGGCGACGAGCGCTTCGGCATCCCGCAGCGCGACGACCTCCGGTTCGAGTTGCTGGTCAAGCCCCTGACCTGAGCCCGCCGGGGACGCGTCACGACGGGACGCCGGGCGGCTCACGCGGTGAAGCGGCCGGTGCGCTTGGTCCCGGGATGGTCGGTGGTGGCGCCGTCCAGCTCCAGGGCCCGCACCAGCCGCAGGTGGTCCGGTGTGTTGACCACCCACCCGATGATCCGCAGGCCGCGCGCGCGGGCGTGCTCGACGGTCTCCAGGGTGAGCCGCCGGATGTTCAGGCACACGGTCGCGGCGCCGACCGCGACCGCCCGGTCCACGATGTCGAGGCCGATGGGGGTGCACCCGCTCGAGCATGTTCGAGGGTGGGGGAGGCTGCCGATGAGCGCCGTGCGCACCCCGGGCACCAGCCGGGCGATCTCGGCGACGGCCTCGTCGTGGAACGAGGACACCTCCACCCGCTCCACCAGGTTCCGCTCGTGTATCACCGCGGCGAGCGCCCGCGCCGCCTGCACGTCCTTGATCTCGGCCTGGATCGGCACCGACACCGCCTCCAGGACCTCCTCGAAGACGGGCACCCGCTCGCCGCGCCCCGCGTCGAGGGCGCGCAGCTCGGCCAGTGTGTGGTCCGCGATCGGCCCGCTCCCGTCGGTCGTGCGGTCCACGTCCGCGTCGTGCATGACCACGAGCGCGCCGTCCTTGCTCAGGTGCAGATCGAGTTCGACGACGTCGAGGCCGGCGTGCTCGGCGGCGACGAACGACCGGAGGGTGTTCTCGGGCTCGACACCCATGACTCCGCGGTGACCGATGGTGAGGAGGTTCAAGACTCGACTCGCTTCCGTCGTCGGCGGCGCTGGAAGAGCCCGCAGCCTAGTCGCCCCGGGCCGACATGGACATGTGTCTGCGCCGACGGTTCCCCTACCCGCGACGCCCTGACGGAAGTCGCCGAACGGCCGTGGTAGCACAGGAAAAAACACGGTGACCATGAGGGTGAGCAGGATGATTTCCGGATGATCCTCTTGCTGGAGGAAACCCCGTCCGCATACGGTGTTCCTACGAGAGGTTCTCCCGTGGAGGATGGGTCATGACGGAAATTCTTGTGCAGGTGGGTTCGGAGGGACAGGTTCCTCCCGCGTCCAGGGTGGTGGAGCACTCGGCGTGGCCCGTGCTCAAGGATGCCGTGGAGCGGATCCGCCCCTGGCAGTCGAAGGACGGGTCGATCGACTTCGCGGCCGAGGGCGCTCCCGGGCGCTCCGACGCCGAGCACGCCGTGCGCCAGGTGAGCGAGGCCGTCGAGGAGCTCTCCCCGCTGCTCCCGCACGACGCGGACTACCACCGCGCCCTGGTGCGGGACCTGCGCCGCTGGGCCGACGGCGGCTTCGAGGTGCCGGACTTCCTCGACTCGCTGCTGGCCTTCCAGCCCGCGGCCCACCGCGCCGACGGCCTCCAGCACCTGGTCGTCTTCCCGATGTACACGCAGAACGGCAACCCCGACCGCAACCTGGAGGCGGTCGTGCTGCGCATGGTCTGGCCCGACTGGCTGGCCGAGCTGGAGCGCACCCGCTACGACAACCCGCTGTTCTGCGGCATCACCTTCGAGGACTTCACGGCCGGCTACGACACCAACTCCGCCGTCCTCTTCCCGGAGACCATCGCCGTGCGCGAGGCGCCGGAACGCTTCTCCTGGGGCGGCATCTTCTGCGACCGCGAGGCGGCCCGCTTCCGCCGCGTCACCGCCGCCGCCGTCGACATCCTGGGCCTGGACCTGCCCGAGGACATCGCCGCGATGGTCCACGACCAGAAGCGCTGCGAGGAGGCCTTCGTCCTGTGGGACATGGTCCACGACCGCACCCACAGCCACGGCGACCTGCCCTTCGACCCGTTCATGATCAAGCAGCGCCAGCCGTTCTGGATGTACGGCCTGGAGGAGCTGCGCTGCGACCTCACCGCTTTCAAGGAGGCCGTGAAGCTCCAGGCCGACGGCGTCCCGCAGGCCCGGGACGTGCAGTACGCGGTGCTCTTCGACCGCATGTTCCGCTTCCCGGTCACCGGCGAGCGCGTACGCAACTACGACGGCCTCGGCGGCCAGCTCCTCTTCGCCCACCTCCACCGGCACGACGTCGTGCGCTGGACGGACAACAAGCTGCACATCGACTGGCAGCGCGCCCCGCAGGTCACCAACGAGCTGTGCGCCGAGATCGAGAAGCTCTACCGCGACGGCATCGACCGCCCCAAGCTCGTCCACTGGTTCGCCGGGTACGAGCTGGTCTCCGGTTACCTCGCCCCGCATCCCGGCTCCCGCTGGGCCAAGGGCCCCGACGCCCTGGACCTGACCCAGCCGCCGCGCAAACTCGTCGATGACGTGCTTCCGGACGAGTTTCCGCTCAGCATGTTCTATGAGGCACTGGCCAAGAAGCTGAAGAACGTGATCGCCTCCACCAAGGGCATCACGGCGGGCGGCGCCGAGCGGATCGCCGCGTGAGCGACCGCCGTACCCGGAACACGGCTGACCAGGAGGCGAAGGACATGGGGAACGGGGCTCTCAGCGGTGCGGTGATCGCGGTGGCCGGCGCGGGCGGACCGGCAGGCCGGGCGGCACTGCTCCGCCTCGCGGAGGCGGGCGCGACGGTCGTCGCCGCGGACAACGACCCCGAGCGCCTGGCGGAGGCCGTCGACGAGGCCCGCTACGGCGCCGGCGGCGCCACCGTCACCGGCGAACCGGTCGACCTGCTCGACCTGCGCTCCACCCGCGAGTGGGCCGCCCACATCGAGAAGGAGTTCGGCCGGATCGACGGTCTCGTCCACCTCGTCGGCGGCTGGCGCGGCAGTGAGACGTTCATCAAGACCAGCCTCGACGACTGGGACTTCCTCGAACTGCTCCTCATCCGCACCGTGCAGCACACCTCGCTGGCCTTCTTCGAGGCACTCCAGGCCAGCGAGCGCGGACGGTACGTGCTGATCAGCGCCGCCGGCGCCTCCAAGCCCAGCGCCGGCAACGCCGCCTACGCCGCCGCCAAGGCCGCCGCCGAGGCCTGGACGCTCGCGCTGGCCGACGCCTTCCGCAAGGCGGGGGGCACCGCCGGGCCGACCTCCGCGGCTGCGATCCTGGTGGTGAAGGCGCTGGTGCACGACGCGATGCGCGCCGACCGACCCAACGCGAAGTTCGCGGGCTTCACGGACGTGAAGGACCTGGCCGAGGCCATCGCCGGAGTCTGGGAGCAGCCCGCCGCCGAAGTGAACGGACACCGTCTGTGGCTCACCGAGAAGCCGTGAACCCACCCAAGACCGACGCCCGCCGCCACCACGACCCGCAGGCCCGCGGTTTCGCCAGCGACAACTACGCCGGCGCCCACCCGGAGGTGATGGCCGCCCTCGCCCTGGCCAACGGCGGCCACCAGGTCGCCTACGGCGAGGACGAGTACACCGCCGGCCTCCAGCGGATCATCCGCAGTCACTTCGGGCCCACGGCGGAGGCCTTCCCGGTCTTCAACGGCACCGGCGCCAACGTCGTCGCGCTCCAGGCGGTCACCGACCGCTGGGGCGCGGTGATCTGCGCCGAGAGCGCCCACATCAACGTGGACGAGGGCGGCGCGCCCGAGCGCATGGGCGGCCTCAAGCTGCTCACCGTCCCCACGCCCGACGGCAAGCTCACCCCCGAGCTGATCGACCGCCAGGCGTACGGCTGGGAGGACGAGCACCGGGCGATGCCGCAGGTGGTGTCGATCACCCAGAGCACGGAGCTCGGCACCCTCTACACGCCGGACGAGATCCGCGCGATCTGCGACCACGCCCACGCGCACGGCATGAAGGTGCACCTCGACGGCTCCCGGATAGCCAACGCGGCGGCCTCCCTGGACGTGCCGATGCGCACGTTCACCAACGCGGCCGGCGTCGACATCCTCTCCCTGGGCGGCACGAAGAACGGCGCGCTCTTCGGCGAGGCCGTCGTCGTCATCGACCAGGACGCCGTCGGCCGCATGAAGCACCTGCGCAAGCTGTCCATGCAGCTCGCCTCCAAGATGCGCTTCGTGTCGGTGCAGCTGGAGGCGCTGCTCGCCAAGGACCTGTGGCTGCGCAACGCCCGCCACGCCAACGGGATGGCGCAGCGGCTGGCCGAGGGCGTGCGGGCCGTGCACGGCGTCGAGATCCTCCACCCGGTGCAGGCCAACGGGGTCTTCGCCCGGCTCCCGCACGACGTGGCCGAGCGGCTGCGGAAGCGGTTCCCGTTCTACTTCTGGGACGAGGCGGCCGGAGTGGTGCGCTGGATGTGCGCCTTCGACACGACCGAGGAGGACGTGGACGCCTTCGTGGCGGCGCTCAAGGAGGAGATGGCGCGCTGACCCCGGCACCCCTGCGTTATGCATAAGTATGCGGTCACCCGAAAAATCATTGACTCTCGGGTGATCGCGTTCCTATGCTCTCCAGACATGGAGCTGATCCAGGAGAACCCCGACCTGTCCGCCTATCTGGCCGCTGACGAGGTCATCGACCATGAACACCCGCTGGTGCGGGCCACCGCAGGACGTCTCGCGAAGGACGCGGAAGACTCGTATGCCTATGCGCGACTGGCGTTCGAGTTCGTACGCGACACCATTACCCACTCGCAGGACTCCGGCGATCCGCGCGTCACCTGGCGCGCCTCGGACGTCCTGGAGCGCGGGACGGGCATCTGCTACGCCAAGGCCCACGCGCTGGCCGCGCTGCTCCGCGCGGAGGACATCCCGACCGCGCTGTGCTACCAGCGGTTCGACGTGGTGCACGGGCTGGTCGCCGTCCGCTTCAACGGCGCCTGGCACCGGCAGGACCCGCGCGGCAACAAGCCGGGCGTGAACGCCCGGTTCTCCCTGGCCGGCGAGCGGCTCGCCTTCACCCCCGACGCCGCGGCCGGGGAGCTGGACCACCCCGTCCTGTACGCCGCGCCGCACCCGGCCGTCCTCCGCGCGCTGAAAGCCGCCCCCGACCGGCCGACCCTGTGGAAGACCCTGCCCACCGCCCTGTGAGCCCCGGCGGGTCGCCGCCACCGGCTCCCCCGGCCGGGGGAGGGGAGGGCGTTCGCGACCCGCCGCGCGCCGAGCGGGCCCGTCAGCGGGCCTCGGCCTGGCGGACCTGTTCCGGCGTCGGCGCGGTGCCGCCCAGGTGGGCCGGCATCCACCAGGTGTCGTCCGCGTCCTTCGGGCGCACCGGGTACGCGCGCTGGGCGGCCTCCAGCAGCTCCTGGACGCGCTCGCGCAGCTGCCGGGTGATCGCGCCCGCGTACTTGTCGCGGGAGGCCTCCACCGCCTCGCCGACCCGGATGGTGACCGGGATGTGGCTGCGCCGGAAGTTGCGCGGGTGGCCCTTGGTCCACAGCCGCTGCGTGCCCCACAGGGCCATCGGGATCAGCGGGACGCCCGCCTCCTGGGCCAGCCGCGCCGCACCGGACTTGAAGCTCTTCAGCGTGAACGACTCGGAGATGGTGGCCTCCGGGAAGACTCCGACGACCTCGCCGGAGCGCAGCGAGTCCAGGGCGTGCGCGTACGCCGTCTCGCCCTGCTTGCGGTCCACCGGGATGTGCTTCATCCCGCGCATCAGCGGACCGGAGATCCGGTGCCGGAAGACGGACTCCTTGGCCATGAACCGCACGAGACGCTTCTGCGGGAGCGCGGCCAGGCCGTTGAAGACGAAGTCCAGGTAGCTGATGTGGTTGCTCACCAGCACGGCTCCGCCCGAGCGCGGGATGTTCTCCGACCCCTGGCAGTCGATCTTGAGGTCCCAGACCTTGAAGAGCGTCTGGGCGAGGCCGACGACGGGGCGGTAGACAAGCTCTGCCATGGGCGGGGCGGACCCTTCCTTCTCTCTGCCCGGGAGGAACTCCCGACGGCAAAGTTACGCAGCCGTAGGTT
The DNA here is from genome assembly GCF_042731035.1 of Streptomyces sp. NPDC059895. Lineage (NCBI taxonomy): Bacteria > Bacillati > Actinomycetota > Actinomycetes > Kitasatosporales > Streptomycetaceae > Streptomyces > Streptomyces sp. NPDC059895. The sequence continues at coordinate 174,988 of NZ_JBHWKO010000014.1, read as the reverse complement.
TACGGCATCTCGCAGATCGTGCCCGAAGAACGGCCGGGTAGCCAGTCCTGGCACCTGTGAACCGCGAGACAATCATCACGTGGCACCATGATCCACCTCGGGCTTTGACGCCCCCTTTACTCCGCCCGTACCGCCACCCGCCGTACGAGCAGGTACATCTCGCACCCCAGGCAGAACCCGAATCCGGCGTTGAGGAAGGCGGCCGCCAGGGCCGCCGCGGTGGCCGCGTGGCCCAGCCACTCCGGGCCCAGCGTGAACCCGGCCAGACCCGCGCCCGCGAAGACCAGCCCCACCGCCTGGGCGAACCGCGGCGGCCGGGGTGACTCGAACTCCCTGGGGGGACCCAGCCGCGGCCGGACGGCCGTACGGAAGGCCCATCCGTAGGGCGAGCGTCCCACGCCGCCCGCCGCGCCGAGCGCGAAGGCCAGCGTCTGCCAGGCCAGCAGCCAGGGATTCCGGGTGATCAGCACGACCGCCAGGACGACGGCCGTGACCGCCGCCGCGAAGCGCGGCCCCCGCACATCGATGTCCATGAATCAAGCATTCCGCATCGGAAAGCCGGAAGGGCGGCGGGAATCTTTGCGGTCTCGTGAACGCTGGTGCGGGTGATGACCGGACTTTTCGTGTGTGCGGCGGTGCTCGCGGCGGCGAGCGCCTTCGGAGTGCTGCACCGGCGGCGGAGCGGGAGGGTGCGCGTGCGCGGGCGCGACGAGGGACAGCGGCTCGATGCGGACCGGCTGGGGGGCGAACTCGGCGAGCGGGCCACGCTCGTGCAGTTCTCCAGCGCCTTCTGCGCCCCCTGCCGGGCGACCCGCCGGATCCTCGGTGAGGTGTCCGGCATGGTCCCGGGTGTGCGGCACGTCGAGATCGACGCCGAGGCCCGGCTGGACCTCGTCCGCGAACTCGGCATCCTCAAGACCCCGACCGTGCTGGTGCTGGACGCCGGCGGGCGCGTCGTGCGCCGCGCCGCCGGCCAGCCCCGCAAGGCCGACGTCATCGCGGCCCTGGGGGAGGCGGTGTGAGGTCCGTCGCAGAGCAGGTCAGAGGACTTCCGGATGACGGGACGCACTTGACGGTGCGGGCCATCCGTCGTCAGCCTGACCCCATGCCTGAGGACCCCCTTCTCCACGGACGCGCGCACGTCGACCTGGTGCGCACCGCGAGCGCATGCTGTCCGGGCCGTTGAGCAGCCCCCGACGCCCGCGCCCCTCCCCCGAGAAGGACAACTCCATGACGGCCACCCCCGGCCTCCGCACCCCTCGGCTCGCCTCCCCCGACCTGCTGCGCTCCGTCTTCCGCCGGCACGCGGCGGGCGTGGCCGTGATCACCGCGTCCGCCGGGACCGGCCCCGTCGGCTTCACCGCCACCTCCCTCACCTCGGTCTCCGCGCAGCCCCCGCTGCTGTCGTTCGGCGTCGGCACCGGCGCCTCCAGCTGGCCGGCGCTCTCCGACGCCGACCACGTCGGGGTGCACATACTCGGCGAGCACCAGCAGGAGCTGGCCGCCACCTTCGCCCGCAGCGGCGCCGACCGGTTCGGCGCGCCGACGGCCTGGCAGGAAGGCCCCGAGGGCGTCCCCGTCCTCGACGACGTCCTGGCCTGGCTGGTGTGCCGGGTCGTCGCGCGGGTGCCCGCGGGGGACCACCGCATCGTGCTGGCCGAGGTCGTGCACGGCGATCCGGCGGGCGCCGGGCGGCCGTTGCTCTACCACCAGGGCCGGTTCACCGCGCTGCGTGACTGACCGCCGCCGGGCTCTTCTGCGAAACCGTCGGATTCCGATTACGCTGCGTTGCACAGGTCACAGTTCAAAGCGCTTGCTCAGCGGGAATGAACTGGGTGTACTGGCGAGTAATATTTCGGTCGGAGCGCAGGTCGCCCCGGTCGGGATCGGCCGCTTGTGGCGCCTATGCTGCCTGGAAGAAGGCAGCCGAGAACTGACGATGCAGTAGGAGAGCCGGCGTGAGCTTGAGGATCGTTGTCACTGTGAAGTACGTGCCCGACGCCACTGGCGACCGGCACTTCGCCGATGACCTGACCGTCGACCGGGACGACGTGGACGGTCTGCTCTCCGAGCTCGACGAGTACGCCGTCGAGCAGGCGCTGCAGATCTCCGAGAACTCCGACGACGACGTCGAGATCACCGTCCTGACGGTGGGCCCGGAGGACGCCAAGGACGCCCTGCGCAAGGCGCTGTCCATGGGCGCCGACAAGGCGGTCCACGTCGAGGACGACGACCTGCACGGCACCGACGCCATCGGCACCTCGCTTGTCCTGGCCAAGGCCATCGAGAAGGCCGGCTACGACCTGGTGATCTCCGGCATGGCCTCCACCGACGGCACCATGGGCGTCGTCCCGGCCCTGGTGGCCGAGCGCCTGGGCGTGCCGCAGGTCACGCTGCTCTCCGAGGTCTCCGTCGAGGACGGCACGGTCACGGGCCGCCGGGACGGCGACACCGCCTCGGAGCAGCTTCAGGCCTCCCTGCCGGCCGTCGTGTCGGTCACCGACCAGTCGGGCGAGGCGCGCTACCCGTCCTTCAAGGGCATCATGGCCGCCAAGAAGAAGCCGGTTCAGTCCTGGGACCTGTCCGACCTCGACATCGAGGCGGAGGAGGTCGGCCTCGACGGCGCCTGGACCAAGGTCGAGACGGCGACCGAGCGCCCGGTGCGCACGGCCGGCACGATCGTCAAGGACGAGGGCGAGGGCGGCAAGCAGCTCGCTGAGTTCCTCGCGGGCCAGAAGTTCATCTAGAGCCCCGCATCCGCTGACCGCCCCTCAAGATCGTTACGCAGGAGAGCATTCCCATGGCTGAAGTCCTCGTCTACGTCGACCACGTGGACGGTGCCGTCCGCAAGCCCACCCTGGAGCTGCTGACCCTGGCCCGCCGTATCGGCGAGCCCGTCGCCGTCGCCCTCGGCGCCGGTGCGGAGAACACCGCCGCCACGCTCGCCGAGCACGGCGCGGCGCGGGTCCTCACGCACGACGCCGCGGAGTACGCCGACTACCTGGTCGTACCGAAGGTGGACGCGCTCCAGGCCGCCCACGCGCAGGTGTCCCCGGCCGCCGTGCTGGTGTCGTCCTCCGCGGAGGGCAAGGAGATCGCCGCCCGTCTGGCGCTGCGCATCGGCTCCGGCATCATCACCGACGCCGTCGACCTGGAGGCCGGCGACGAGGGCCCGGTGGCCACCCAGTCGGTGTTCGCCGCGTCCTTCACCACCAAGTCCCGTGTCGTCAAGGGCACCCCGGTCATCACCGTCAAGCCCAACAGCGCCGCCGTCGAGGCCGCTCCGGCCGCCGGCACGGTCGAGGCGCTGTCGGTCTCCTTCGGCGAGCTCGCCACCGGCACCAAGGTCACCGGCCGCACCCCGCGCGAGTCGACGGGCCGCCCGGAGCTGACCGAGGCCGCGATCGTGGTCTCCGGTGGCCGTGGCGTCAACGGCGCGGAGAACTTCACGGTCATCGAGGCGCTCGCCGACTCGCTCGGCGCGGCCGTCGGCGCCTCCCGCGCCGCGGTGGACGCCGGCTGGTACCCGCACACCAACCAGGTCGGCCAGACCGGCAAGTCCGTCTCGCCGCAGCTGTACATCGCCAACGGCATCTCCGGCGCCATCCAGCACCGCGCCGGCATGCAGACCTCGAAGACCATCGTGGCCGTCAACAAGGACCCCGAGGCCCCGATCTTCGACCTGGTCGACTACGGCGTCGTCGGCGACCTGTTCGACGTCGTCCCGCAGCTCACCGAGGAGATCAAGACCCGCAAGGGCTGATCGCCCGCCCGCTCCCGGGCACGTCCGAGGCCCCTGTGACCGCGCCGGTCACGGGGGCCTCCGCTCATCCCAGGCCGAGCGTGGCGCACACCGGCAGATGGTCGCTCGGGAACCGGCCGTCCAGCGAGAAGGTGTCGACCCACGCGCGGTGCACCGTGACGCCCGGACGCACCAGGATCCAGTCGATCCGGGCGCCGCCCGGCACGAGCCCCTGGTAGCCGTGGTACGTCGCGTACCCCTCGCCGCGCCGCCGCGCGGTGTCCCAGCTGTCCACCAGACCGGTGGCGAGCAGGGCGTCGTAGACCGGATCGCGGTGGGCGACGGCGTTGAAGTCGCCGGTCACCACGAGCGGCAGGGACGGGTCGAAGCGCGCCGCCCGCGCGGCGATCAGGGAGGCGGAGCGCAGGCGCGCGTACCGGCTCTCGTTGTCGAGGTGGGTGTTGAGGAGGCAGAACTCCCGCCCTGCGGCGCGTACGTCGCGGAAGCGGACCCAGGTGACCATGCGCGGGTACGCCGCGCCCCAGGTGTTGGAGCCGCGCACGTCGGGCGTGTCGGAGAGCCAGAAGTGGGCGTGCTCGACCGGTTCCAGCCGGCGGGTGTCGTAGAAGACGGCCATGGACTCCTCGTCACCGCCGCCGCGCCCCCGGCCGATCCAGGCGTAGTGCGGCCCGAGGTCGGCCTCGATGTCCCGCAGCTGCGGTGGTTCGCCCTCCTGGGTGCCGATGACGTGCGGGGCCGCCGCGCGCAGCAGGGCGCGCATCACCGGGCGGCGGATGGGCCAGCTGTGCGGCTCCGCGGCGCTCGGGAAGCGGAGGTTGAAGGTCATGACGTCCAGCGGGGGGACGGAAGGTGCCGGGCCGGGGCTCACGCCCGTCTCGCGGGTCCGGGGCCCGGAGGAGCGGACCGCTCCGAGGACGGGGATCGCGACGGCCGCCGCCGCCACGGTTCTCAGCCCGGTGCGGCGCGTCGGCCCTCTGGTGACCGCCATGTGCGTCCTCCCCTCGTGAGCCAGGATGAAGGGGGGAACCGCTGTGCGGAAGGGGGCCGGGGGACGGCCGGGGTGACCGGGGCGCGGACCGGGGTGTTGACCCGTCGGAAGATCCACGGATAACTTCGTTCTACGGATTGTTGATTCCGTACAGCGGAAAAAGGAGGGTCTGGGATGGGTCAGGGCCAGCAGGAGACCGTGACGACGAGCCTCGCGGGCGCCGTCAGCGAGGAGATCAGCGCCTCCCTCGCCCCGGTCGACGCCGAACTCGAGCGCCTCTACCCCGGCGACCCCGGCACCCGCCAGCCCGTGCACACCGTCTACGTGCCCGGTGACGCCTTCCGCGCCGACACCCTCCGCTCCTGGGGCGACCGGGCACTGGCCGCCCTCGACGAGCACGCCCCGGACGCCGCGTCCTTCGCCGCCGTCCTTGGCCTGTCCGACGACCTCGCCGAGCCGGTGTACACCCGGGTCCGCGCCAAGCTGGAGCGCGAGCCGATCGAGGACCTGCGCGTCGACTTCGAGGACGGCTACGGCCCCCGTCCCGACGCCGAGGAGGACGAGGCGGCCGCCCGCGCCGCGCGTCTGATCGCCGAGGCGTACGCGAAGGGCACGGCGGCGCCGTACATGGGCATCCGCATGAAGTGCATGGAGGCCGCCGTGCGCGACCGCGGGATCCGCACCCTGGACATCTTCCTCACCGGACTGATGGAGGCCGGCGGCCTGCCGGACGGGCTGGTCCTCACCCTGCCGAAGGTGACGTACCCGCAGCAGGTCACCGCGATGGTCCGGCTCCTGGAGGCCTTCGAGAAGGCCCGGGGCCTCGCGCCCGGCCGGCTCGGCTTCGAGATCCAGATCGAGACCAGCCAGGCCGTTCTCGCCGCCGACGGCACCGCCGGCGTCGCCCGCATGATCCAGGCGGCCGAGGGCCGCGCCACCGGCCTGCACTACGGCACGTTCGACTACAGCGCCTGCCTCGGAGTCTCCGCCGCCCACCAGGCCAGTGACCATCCGGCCGCCGACCACGCCAAGGCCGTCATGCAGGTCGCGGCGGCCGGCACCGGCGTACGCGTCTCGGACGGCTCCACGAACGTCCTGCCCGTCGGCCCCACCGAGCGGGTGCACGACGCCTGGCGGCTGCACTACGGCCTCACCCGCCGGGCCCTCGCCCGCGCCTACTACCAGGGCTGGGACATGCACCCCGGCCACATCCCCACCCGGTACGCGGCCGTCTTCGCCTTCTACCGCGAGGGCTTCGTCCAGGCCGCCGAGCGTCTGGCCCGGTACGCCGACCGGGCCGCCGGCGACGTCATGGACGAGCCGGCCACCGCCAAGGCCCTCAGCGGCTACCTGCTGCGCGGTCTGGACTGCGGTGCGCTCGACCCCGCCGAGGTGACCGGCGCCACGGGGTTGTCCCGGGCGGCCCTGATGGGCTTCGCGGCACCGCGGCGGGGCGATCTTACGGCGTCGGCCCAGTAGAGCCGGGGCCTGTGGTCCGGGGTCTGTGGTCCGGGGCCTGCGGTCCGGGGCCTGCGGCCCGGGGCCTGTGGTCCGGGCCTGCGCCCGGTCCGTGGGCGGGTTGCCGCAGGGCAGGCCCGTACGGGCCTGCGTGACGGCCTGCGTGACGGTCTGCGTGACGGTCTGCGTGACGACCTAACGGACCCGGAGGTGTTCGAGCCCGGAGCGCGTCACCAGCCGCTCCCGCGCGAACAGCCGGGTCCCGCGCTCGCACAGCAGCGCGTCGGCCCGGGCCGCGGCGCAGAACGCCTCCGGGGTCACGCCGAACAGTCGCCTCAACTCGGCCGATGCCAGCAGGAGTTCGCTGATCAGGGCGTGCTGTCCCGGGTGGCTGCGCGGGGCGGCGGTGCCGTTGTGCAGGACGCCGTGGCGATTGACGTAGGCGAACGCGCCGCTGAGCTCGTCGCCGTCGTCCAGCTCGATCCGCACCTGGGAGGCGGGCAGCCGGACCCGGTCGAAGTTCGGCTCGGTCGCGTCGACGACGGCGAGCTGCACCGCGTCCAGCCAGATGACGAACAGCTCCCGGGTGACGCGGGGGGCGAGGACCGGGGAGGCGGACACGTATCCCAGCCGGCTGACGTGCGCCGAGACGCCGATGTCCACGCCCGTGACCCGGGTTCGCACCATCGGGACCGGCGAGCGGACGCCGCACTCGGCCATCTTGTGGCGCAGCTGGCCCGGGCAGGCGTTGGAGCCGACGGCCAGGACCGGTGTGCGGCCGGGGAACACCAGGCGGTCCAGGGGCAGCAGCTGGTCCCCGTCGAGCAGCCCGGACTCCTCGGGCCAGGCGCCGGGATAGGTCAGCGGGTGGTCGCGCGGCGCGTCGGCGAGGCCGAGTGCCTCCAGCGTGCGCCCCTCGGCGTGTCCGTCCACGCGGTCCTCAGCCCGCCGGGGGCAGCTCGCCCGAGCCGCGGGTGATCAGGCGTGTGGACAGTACGACGCGTTCCGGGGCGATCAGGGTGCCCTCCAGCCGCTGGAAGAGACGCTCGGCGGCGGTGCGGCCGATGGCGGCCGCGTCCTGGGCGACCACGGTGACCCCCGGCTGGAGCAGGTCGGCGAGCTCCAGGTCGTCGAAGGCCACGAGGGCGACCCGCCGGGCCTGCTCGGCGAGCACCCGGATGACGGTGACGGTCACCCGGTTGTTGCCCGAGAACACCGCCGTGACCGGCGCTGGCCCGGACAGCATCGCCTCGGTCGCCCGGCGCACCCGCGCCGGATCCGTGGCCCCCAGGGACATCCAGGCGTCCTCCACGGGTATGCCCGCGTCCTCCAGGGCCGCCCGGTAGCCACGAAGGCGCTCCGCCGCGGTGTGGATGCGCGGCATGTCGCCGATGAAGCCGATCCTGCGGTGCCCGTGCGCCAGGAGGTGGGCCACGCCCTGCCGGGCGCCGCCGAAGTTGTCCGACAGGACGCAGTCGGCGTCGATGCGCCCGGCCGGACGGTCGACGAAGACCGTGGCGACGCCCGCCCTGATCTCGGGCTCCAGGTACCGGTGGTCGTCCCCGGCCGGGATGACCACCAGGCCGTCCACCCGGCGCGCGCACAGCGCCAGCGCCAGTTCCTGCTCCCGTTCCGGGTCGCCGGCGCTGGAGCCGTTGATGAGCAGCGCGCCGTGGGCCCTCGCCACCTCCTCCACCGCGCGGCTGAGCGGGCCGTAGAACGGGTCGGCGAGATCCTCCAGGACCAGGCCGACGCTCGCGGTACGGCCTTTGCGCAGCACCCGCGCGCTGTCGTTGCGGCGGAAGCCGAGCGCGTCGATGGCCTCCTGCACACGCTGCTCCGTCTGCGGGGTGACCCCCGGCTCGCTGTTCACCACCCGCGAGACGGTCTTCAGTCCGACGCCCGCGCGCGCGGCGACGTCCTTCATGGTGGGACGGTTGCCGTAGCGAGGTCCGACGAGGCCGACGGGCCGGCTGGGCGTCTCGGGCACGGGGCGGTGTCCTGTCCTGTTGTCCATGGGGATGCGGCGTCCCGGGTGTCGTATGAGGATGTGCGGACGAGCATAGGCCCTGGACAACGTTGTCAGATGCGGGGGAGACTGTCCCCCGCAATCTCCGGCCCGCGTCCCCCACCGCCGGACCGGCCGGCCCATGTCCCAGGGTGGACGGGGAGGAGCGAGACGTGATGCACACCGACCTCGTGGCCGCGCTCGACATCGGCGGCACCAAGATCGCCGGAGCGCTGGTGGACGGCGACGGAACGATCCTGCTCCGCGCCAGGCGGCCCACGCCCGCGCGGCAGGACGGCGACACCGTGATGCGGGCCGTGGAGGAGGTGCTTCGGGAGCTGACGGCGTCGCCGCTGTGGGGACGCGCGCGCACCGTCGGCATCGGCAGCGCGGGACCGGTGGACGCCTCCACCGGCACGGTGAGCCCGGTGAACGTGCCGGGCTGGCGCGACTACCCGCTGGTGGAACGCGTGCGCGCCGCGGTCGGGGACCTGCCCGTCGAGCTGATCGGCGACGGCGTGGCCATCACCGCCGCCGAGCACTGGCAGGGAGCCGCCCGCGGCCACGACAACGCGCTGTGCATGGTGGTCTCCACCGGTGTCGGCGGCGGCCTGATCCTCGGCGGACGCCTGCACCCGGGCCCCACCGGGAACGCCGGCCACATCGGTCACATCAGCGTCGAACTCGACGGCGACCCCTGCGCGTGCGGGGCGCGGGGCTGTGTGGAGCGGATCGCCAGCGGCCCGCACATCTCCCGGCGCGCCCTGGAGAACGGCTGGCGCCCCGGCCCCGACGGCGACACCTCCGCCGCCGCGGTGGCCGCCGCGGCCCGCGCGGGCGACCCCGTCGCCCGGGCCTCCTTCGAGCGCGCCGCGCGGGCACTGGCGGCCGGCATCGCCGCCACCGCGGCGCTCGTCGAGATCGACATCGCGGTGGTCGGCGGCGGCGTCGCCGAGGCGGGCGAGGTCCTCTTCGCGCCCCTGCGCCGGTCCCTCGCCGACTACGCGACCCTGTCGTTCGTCCGCCGGCTGACGGTCGTGCCCGCACGGATGGGCACGGACGCCGGACTGGTCGGAGCGGCCGCGGCGGCCCTGGAGAGGAGACCGGGGGTGACGGCGGCGGGGGTGTGACGGGGTGGGAGGGGTGGTGGCAGGGGTGGGGGACGGGGCACGGCGGGGCGGTGGCAGGGGTGGGGGACGGGCAGGCGGGGCCGTGGCATGGGCGGGGGGCGTAGCACCGATGGTCGGTGCGGGTGCCGGCGAAACGTTGCGCCGATCGCCCGGCGGAGGCACGCCGCCCGGCCGCGGCCCGGCGCGCACCGGTTGCCGCGTGACCTCGCGCGCCCTGCGCAGTTGATCCCGGCATGAAGAAGCGCAGCATGCTCGCCATCGCCTCCCTCGCCACCGGCTTCGTCGTCGCGGCGATCACCCCCTCGCACGGTCTGGCCGGTCAGGATCTCGACGGGCTGAACGTGGGGGACACCCTCAGCACGCTCGACCCGGCCATCGCCAGCGACAGCCTGGCCGGCGTCGACGAGAGCGCCCTGGGCGGGAACGACTGACGGATTCCGTACACCGCCGTGGCGCCGGTCCCCACCGTGAGGGGCCGGCGCCGCGGTGTTCACGCGACCTCAACGGGAGGTGGTTTCCGTGGCAGGGTGGAGCGGGCAAGCCACAGGGGGCCAAACAGAAGAGGGGGAAACGTGATCGTCTGGGTCAACGGTGCGTTCGGCGCGGGGAAGACCACCACCGCACGCGAACTGGTCGACCTGATCCCGAACAGCACGCTCTTCGACCCCGAGGTCATCGGCGCGGCGCTCCCGCATCTGCTGCCGGCCAAACGCCTCGCCGAGGTCGGCGACTTCCAGGACCTGCCGATCTGGCGCCGGCTCGTGATCGACACGGCGGCCGCCCTGCTGGGCGAACTCGGCGGCACCCTCGTCGTCCCCATGACCCTGCTGCGCCAGGAGTACCGTGACGAGATCTTCGGCGGTCTCGCCGCCCGGCGCATCCCCGTGCGGCATGTGCTCCTCGCCCCGGCGGAAACGATCCTGCGCGAGCGAATAGCCGGGCGGGACATCCCGACCGACCTCCCCGACGGCGAGATGCGCCTACGGCAGTGGTCGTACGACCACATCGAGCCGTACCGCGCCGCCCTCGCCGCCTGGCTCACCGCGGACGCCCACCCGGTGGACACCAGCGACCTCACCCCGTACGAGACCGCCGTGCGCATCGCGGGGGCCGTCGGCAGCGGCGCGGTGCCCGCCTGCGACATCGTGCAGACCCCCGAACCCACCGCGGAGACGCTGGCCGCCGGCGTGCTGCTCTTCGACGAACGGGACCGGGTGCTGCTGGTCGACCCGACCTACAAACCCGGCTGGGAGTTCCCCGGCGGTGTCGTGGAGCCCGGCGAGGCTCCCGCGCGCGCGGGCATGCGCGAGGTCGAGGAGGAGACCGGCGTGCGCCTGGACGACGTACCGCGGCTGCTCGTCGTCGACTGGGAACGGCCGGCGCCGCCCGGCTACGGAGGGCTGCGCCTCCTCTTCGACGGCGGCCGGCTCGACCCGGCGGTGACCGAGGAACTGCTGCTGCCCGGGCCGGAGCTGCGCGCCTGGCGCTTCGTGACGGAGGACGAGGCGGCCGATCTGCTGCCACCGGTCCGGTACGAGCGGCTGCGCTGGGCGTTGCGGGCGCGCGAGCGGGGCGCGGCGCTGTACCTGGAGGCGGGGGTCCCGGTCTGACGGGGTAGCCGGCTCCGGGCCGGCTACCCGCGGCAGACTCCCGGCCTCGGGCCGCCGCCTCGGACGAACTCCCGGCCCCGGGTGGGAGGGCCCGGTCCGGCGGGGTCAGCCCGCCGGACCGGGGCAGTGGTTCCCGCCGGGCCGGGGCGGTGGTTCAGCTCGCCGCGTAGGTGCGCAGGAACAGGGCCTCCGCCACCGAAAGGCGCTCCAGCTCCTCGGGGGACACGCTCTCGTTCACCGCGTGGATCTGGGCCTCCGGCTCGCTCAGGCCGATGAGCAGGATCTCCGCCTTCGGGTACAGGGCGGCGAGGGTGTTGCACAGCGGGATGGAGCCGCCCTGGCCGGCGTACTGCATCTCCTGGCCGGGGTAGGCCACCGCCATCGCCTCGGCCATCGCCGCGTACGCCGGGCTCGCGGTGTCGGCGCTGAACGGCTGGCCCTGCCCGACCTGTTCGGTCCGCACCCGCGCGCCCCACGGGGTGTGCGCCTCCACGTGGGCCCGGAGCAGCCCGGTCGCCTCGGCCGCGTCCTTGCCCGGCGGCACCCGCAGGCTGATCAGCGCGCGGGCGCTCGCCTGCACGGACGGGGTGGCGCCGACGACCGGCGGGCAGTCGATGCCGAGGACGGTGACCGCCGGGCGGGCCCAGATGCGGTCCGCGACCGTGCCGGAGCCGATGAGGCCGACGCCGTCCAGAACCTTGGCGTCCTGGCGGAACTGCTGCTCGTCGTACTCCAGTCCCTCCCAGGCGGGGCCGTCGGTCAGCCCGTCGACGGTCGTCGAACCGTCCTCGGCGCGCAGCGAGTCCAGGACGCGGATCAGCGCGCCGAGCGCGTCGGGCGCGGCGCCGCCGAACTGGCCGGAGTGCAGGTTGCCCGCCAGCGTGTCGATCTGCACCCGCACCATGGTCATGCCGCGCAGGGTGGTGGTGACGGTGGGCAGGCCGACGCGGAAGTTGCCGGCGTCGCCGATGACGATGGTGTCGGCCGTCAGCAGCTCGGGGTGCTGCTCGGCGTAACGCTCCAGACCGCCCGTGCCCTGTTCCTCCGAGCCCTCGACGATCACCTTCACGTTCACCGGGACGCCGCCGTTCGCCTTCAGGGCGCGCAGGGCGAGCAGGTGCATGATGAAGCCGCCCTTGCAGTCGGCCGTGCCGCGCCCGTACCAGCGGCCGTCGCGCTCGGTCAGCTCGAACGGCGGGGTGACCCAGCCGGCCTCGTCCAGCGGGGGCTGTACGTCGTAGTGGGCGTAGAGCAGGACCGTCCGGGCACCGTCGGGCCCGGGCAGGAAGCCGTACACGGACTGCGTCCCGTCCGGCGTGTCGAGCAGGGCCACGTCCTGGAAGCCCTCGGCGCGCAGCGCGGCGGTTATCCAGTCCGCCGCGGCCTCGCTCTCGCTCCGGGGGAACTGGTCGAAGTCCGCCACCGAGCGGAAGGCCACCAGCTCGGTGAGCTCCGCCTTCGCCCGGGGCATGAGCGAGGCGACGGTCTCGGCGACCGGATTCGACGACATGGGCACGCTCCTTGTGGGTGCGACGTTGTACCGATGAGTGCCGTCGATCCTCCCACAACGGGCCGTGGCGATCTCGGTCGTAGGATGCGGGGGACAGGTGCGGCAGGCGGCGTGATCGGGAGCAGTAGACCATCGTGAGCAGCGAGAACTCTTCGGCGGACGACGAGCGGCGGGTGTGGGACGTCGTCGTGGTGGGCGCGGGACCCGCGGGGGCTTCGGCCGCCTACGCGGCGGCGGTCACGGGACGGCGTGTGCTGTTGCTGGAGAAGGCGGAACTGCCCCGCTACAAGACGTGCGGCGGCGGCATCATCGGTCCTTCCCGCGACGCCCTGCCACCCGGCTTCGAACTGCCCCTCCAGGACCGGGTGCACGCGGTGACCTTCTCCCACAACGGGCGCTTCACCCGCACGCGCCGCTCCCGGCACATGCTGTTCGGGCTGATCAACCGGCCCGAGTTCGACCAGCAGCTCGTCGAACACGCCCAGAAGGCGGGCGCCGAGCTGCGCACGGGCGTCACCGTGCAGCGCGTCGAGCAGCACGGTTCGGCGGTGCCGGACCGGCGGTCGGTCGCGGTCGTCCTCCAGGGCGGCGAGACGCTCCTGGCGCGCGCGGTCGTCGGCGCCGACGGCAGCGCCAGCCGCATAGGGGCGCACGTCGGGGTGAAGCTCGACCAGGTGGACCTCGGCCTGGAGGCGGAGATCCCGGTGCCGGAGACGGTCGCCGAGGACTGGAAGGGGCGGGTGCTCATCGACTGGGGCCCGATGCCCGGCAGTTACGGCTGGGTGTTCCCCAAGGGCGACACGCTGACGGTGGGGGTGATCTCGGCGCGCGGTGAGGGCGCCGCCACCAAGCGGTACCTGGAGGACTTCGTCGGGCGGCTCGGCCTGGCCGGCTTCGAGCCGAGCATTTCCTCCGGCCATCTGACCCGCTGCCGGGCCGACGACTCACCGCTCTCGCGCGGGCGGGTGCTGGTGTGCGGGGACGCGGCCGGCCTGCTGGAGCCGTGGACCCGGGAGGGCATCTCCTTCGCGCTGCGCTCGGGCCGGCTCGCCGGGGAGTGGGCGGTCCGCATCGCGGAGGCGCACGACGCGGTGGACACCCGCCGCCAAGCCCTGAACTACGCGTTCGCGATCAAGGCGGGCCTGGGCGTGGAGATGAGCGTGGGCAAACGCATGCTGGCGCTCTTCGAGCGGCGCCCGGGTCTCTTCCACGCGGTCCTCACCGGCTTCCGTCCGGCCTGGCGCGCGTTCACGGACATCACCCGTGGCCGGACCACGCTCGGTGAGCTCGTCCGTACGCACCCGCTCGCCCAGCGCGCGCTGAACGCGATGGACCGGCGCCAGACGGGCGAGGGCACCGGATCCGGCTCCTGAGCGGACGGACGGCGCGGATCGCTGTCTGTCCGCATCCGCGTCGTTGTCGGTCCGCGTCACTGTTGGTCCGGATCGCCGTCGGTCGCGTCATTGTCGGTCCGCGTCACTGTCGGTCCGCATCGCCGTCGGTCCGCATCGCCGTCGGTCCGCATCGCCGTCGGTCCGCATCGCCGTCGGTCCGCATCGCCGTCGGTCCGCATCGCCGTCGGTCCGGATCGCCGTCGGTCCGCATCGATGTCGGTCCGGATCACCGTCGGTTCGTGACGGTGATCCGGAACACCGGGTGGTCGGGGGCGGCGCGGCGCAGGTCGGCGTCGGAGGAGTCCGGGCCGACGCCCTTGAAGAAGGCCCCGACCTCGGCCTTCCAGCGCTTGAGGTAGGCCCGCAGCAGCGGCACCTTCTCGTCGTCGCCGACCTCGACGGCGGTGAACTCCTCCACCGTCCGGCCCAGGTGCAGCTCGCCGCCGCCGGCCGCGCGCATGTTGTGCGTCCACTGGACGTGCCCGCGCGGGGCGACGAGGTACTGCTGCCCGTCCACGGTCAGCAGGTTCACCGGCGTGGTCCGCCACTCCCCGCTCTTGCGGCCGCGTACGGCCAGCATCCGCGATCCCCACACGCTCAGGCCGCGGCGGGTCAGCCATGCCACGGCGCGGTTGAGCACGTTCACGGTGATCCAGCCGGGCTTCTGGACGTGGGTGGTGGTGGACATGGCTGTGGCCTCCTCGGAAGTAAGTGTGAGCACTGCTCTCGCTCGCTCATGGGAAGTCTGCACCGGATCGGTGATCCAATGCAAGAGCAGTGCTCTCTTTTGTGGTCACTGCTCCGCTTTCCGTGGGAGACTGGGCCCATGAGCAGCAGCGCACGCGGGGTCCGCGCCCGCGCCCGGATCGAAGTCACCGCCGCCATCAAGGAGGAGGCGCGCAGACAGCTCGAGGCGGAGGGCGCCGCCAGGCTCTCCCTGCGGGCCGTGGCCCGCGAGCTGGGTATGGTCTCCTCCGCCCTGTACCGCTACTTCCCGAGCCGTGACGACCTCCTCACCGCCCTGATCATCGACGCCTACGACTCCCTGGGGGAGAGCGCGGAGGCCGCCCATGCCGCCGTCGTGGACGCCGGGCCGGTCCGGCGCTGGGTCGCGGTCTGCGAGGGGGTGCGGGCGTGGGCGCTGGCCCACCCGCACGAGTACGCGCTGATCTACGGCTCACCGGTGCCCGGCTACAGCGCGCCCCGGACGACGGTCCCTCCCGCCGCCCGCGTCGGCACCCTCCTCATCGGCATCGCACGCGACGCCCGGGAAGGCGGAACGCGGCCCGTCGAGCCGGAGCTCCCCGCCGACCTGCGCGCCGAGGCCGAGCGGATGGCGTCCGACCTCGCGCCCGACCTGCCGCCGGAGGTCGTCGCGGCGCTGGTCGCGGCCTGGGCCCAGCTGTACGGGCTGGTCGGCTTCGAGCTGTTCGGGCAGTTCCAGCGGGTGGTGGAGGACCGCGAACCGTTCTTCCGGCACGCGGTGACGCGGCTCGCCCACGGGGTGGGGCTGGCGGAGACCGGCTGACGGGTTCGGTGGCCGGCGACGCGCTGCCGGGCGCGCACCACGGACGGGGCACGGCCGGGGCGGTGCCGGCCTGGGCCGACAGGGGCCGGCTAGGAGCCGGGGTCGGTCCGGCGGTTCCGGTCGGTCCGGTCGGTCCGGTCGGGCTGGGTGTCGTCGGTCCGGCCGGGCCGGCCGCCGGTGGAACGGAAGCGCGTCAGGACGCTCACCACCCGGGCCGTGAAGAGCACGGGCGCGAGCACGCCCCCCGTGCGCAGCAGCAGTGTCTCGACGGTGTCCGGGAGCCGGAACAGCAGCGCCGGGCCGGCGACCGCTCCGAAGAGGACGGCCGCCGCGAAGGCTGCGCTGACCAGCGCGTACCCGATCTCGACGGTGATGGCATCGCGTTCGGCCTGTGTGCGCCGTCCCCCGTGACCGCTCATGCCGTGAGTGTCACAGGCGTGCGCCCGGCGGGACAACCGCCCCCGCCGGGCGCACGTACGGAGGCGCCCCCTACTTGCGGACCGGGACCGGTTCCGCGTGTGCCTCCTCCACCGTGGACCCGGCGACCACGACCGACCGCCGCGCGTGGCGCGTGCGCAGGCCGGTGAGGCTGATCAGGAGCCCGAGGGCGGCGATCGCGGTGACCATCGCCAGGCCGGGCCGGTAGCTGTCCAGGACCGTTTGCGGGGTGGGGTCGGCCGGGGCGCCCGCGGTCACCACCGCCGTCACGACGGCGAGGAACAGCGCGCCGCCCACCTGCACCGAGGTGTTCAGCAGGCCGGAGACCATGCCCTGCTCGTGGTCCTCCACCCCGTTGGTGGCCTGGATGTTGAGCGAGGGGAAGACCAGCGCGCAGGCAGCGCCGATCAGCAGCATGCTGGGCAGGATCGCCGTGGCGTACACCGGGTCCAGGTCGACGCGCAGGAACAGCGCGTACCCGACGGCCATCAGGGCGAAGCCCGTCACGAGCAGCCGCGGGGTGCCGTACCGGTCGACGACGGAGCCGACCCTGGTCGAGGAGAGCGCCACCAGCGCACCCGCCGGCAGGAAGGCCAGCGCCGTGTGCAGCGCGGACCAGCCCAGCAGCGTCTGCATGTAGAGCGTCGCCAGGAACTGGAAGCCGACGTACGAGCCGAAGAAGGCCATCGCGCCGAGCTGGGCGCGGACCTGGCTGCCGGAGCGCAGCACACCGAGCCGGACCAGCGGACCGGCCGAGCGCCGCTCGACGAGGACGAACACGGCCAGCAGGGCGGCCACGGCGAGGAAGGACAGCAGGGTGCGGGCGGAGGCCCAGCCCGCCTCGGGCGCCTGGACGACGGTGAAGACCAGCAGCAGCATCGACGCGGTGCCGAGCACGGCGCCCGGGACGTCGTAGCCGCTGTGCCGCGGTTCGCGTTCGCCGCGCGGCAGCAGCTTCAGGCCCGCCAGCAGGGCGATGAGCGCGATCGGCGCGGGCAGCAGCATGGTGAGGCGCCAACTGGCCTCCGTGAGCAGGCCGGAGAGGACGAGGCCCATGGAGAAGCCGGTGGCGGCGCAGGTGGTGTAGAGGGAGAGCGCGCGGTTGCGCAGCGGACCCTCCGGGAACGTCGTGGTGATGATCGACAGGCCCGCCGGGGCCGTGAAGGCCGCGCTCAGGCCCTTGACGAACCGGCTGGCGATCAGCAGCGGCCCCGAGTCGACGAGTCCGCCGAGCAGGGAGGCGAGCGCGAAGACGCCCAGGGCGACCAGGAAGACCTGGCGGCGGCCGAGCAGGTCGGCGGTGCGGCCGCCGAGGAGGAGGAGACCGCCGTAGCCCAGGATGTAGCCGCTGACGATCCATTGCAGGGTCGAGGTGGACAGGCCGAGGTCGGAGCCGATGGACGGCAGGGCGACGCCGACCATCGACACGTCCAGCGCGTCCAGGAACATCGCCGCGCAGAGCACCAGCAGGGTGCCCCACAGCCGCGGGGTCCAGCGGACCTCCGACGGAGGTGACGCGGGGGAGGGGAGCGGAGAGGTCATGCCGCGACACTACATGCACGTGCATCGAATGCAAGTGCATTTAATGTCGGTGCAATGAAATCGGTCCTCTGCTACGGTGCGGGCCATGGCGGCGGAGAAGGCCGGACAGGCGGCGCTCGTGGAGCGGTGGCGGGGCATCCTGGCGACGCACGCGCGGACCCAGTGCGAACTCGACCGCGCCCTGCACCGGCACGGCCTGTGCGGCAGCGACTTCGAGGTGCTCGACGTGCTCGCCGGGAAGGCGCCCTCCGACGGCTCGTGCGGTTTCCGCGTCCAGGAGATCGCCGAGCGGGTGCATCTGAGTCAGAGCGCGCTCTCGCGGCTGGTCGCCCGGCTGGAGAAGGAGGGCCTCGTCGAGCGCGCCATGTGCGCCGAGGACCGCAGGGGCGTCCGGGTGGCGCTCACGGGAAAGGGGCGCGCGCTGCACGGCGAGGTGCTGCCCGTGCAGCGCGCGGTACTGACGCGGATGCTGGCGCAGTGACGGCACCGGCCGGCCGGTGCCGCCGGGCGGTCACTTCAGGACGATGGCGGACGTCTCGCGCCACAGGTCCGCGAGCGTGGCGTCGCCCGTGACGGCGGGCAGTGGCAGCCGGTTCCACAACGCCAGGTAGAGCTGCGCCGCCGTCCCCGTCACCTCGCAGTCGGCGTCGCCCTCGGCGCCCCGCTCGGCCTTGGGCGGCTCGGACGACAGGCGTACGGTCCACACGGCGTCGTCCGCGTCGGTCGCCCGCACCCGCAGGACGCGGGGGGTCACGGTGCGGACCCGGCTCTCGGGGCGCGCGTGGAGGGCGCGCAGCAACTCGTCGACGCCGTCCGCCGCGAACGCGTGGTCGAAGAGGTCGGCGCTCTCCCCGGGCGCCGTACCCTGCGCGGACTCGGCGTCCACCCGGTGCACGGCCGTCTCGTGCGCCTGCCGCCGGGCCCAGAAGGCGAGCGGCGAGGGCGCGGGCAGGAAGGCCCAGCACTCCACGTCGGGCGGGGCGGTGGCGAGGGTGTCGACGAGCCGGCGGTGTCCCTCCTCGAACCAGGTGAGCAGGTCGGCGCCGTCGAGGTCCGGCGGGTCCTCCACCGGGTGCGGGGCGGTGAGCCGCTCGGCGACGTGCGACGCCGCCCAGCGGTGCACGATGCCCGTGTGCCGCAGCAGGTCCCGGACCTGCCAGTCCGGGCAGGTCGGCACCTTCGCGTCCGGGCCCGCCGCGGCCGCCGCGGCGGCGAGCCGTGAGCCCTCCCGGTCGAGGACGCTGATGAACTCGGCAGTCTCCATGCGGTGAAGTGTGCCGGATGGAGTGTGCTCAAGGAGCTCCGCGCGGTGCTGCCGCTGAGCTCAACTCGGTGCCGCGCGGCGGAAGAAGAGGCCGATCAGGGCCGCGACCGCCGCCAGTGCGGCCACGCTGGTGAGCGCGACGGGCAGGGAGAACCAGTCCGCCATGAAGCCGATCGCCGGCGGCCCGAGGAGCATCCCGCCGTACCCGAGGGTGGAGGCGACGGCGACGCCGGTGGGACCGGCGAGGGCGCCCGCGCGTTCCACGGCGACGGGGAAGAGGTTGGCCAGTCCCAGCCCGGTGACGGCGAACCCGAGCAGGGCCACCCACACCGTGGACGTGAGGGAGGCGACCAGCATGCCGGCCGCCGCGGTCGCCCCGCCCGCCACGACCGTGCGCGTCCGGCCCAGGCGCTGCAGCAGCGTCGTGCCGGTGAGCCGGCCGACGGTCATGGCGAGCGCGAAGCAGGAGTAGCCCGCGGCCGCGAGCCCGGCGGAGGCGTCCAGGTCCTGCTGGAAGTGCAGGGCGCCCCAGTCGGCGAGGGCGCCTTCGCCGTAGGCCGTGCACAGGGCGATGAGGCCGAAGACGACGACGAGGCGGCGGGTGCGCGGGGTGAGGCGGCGCGGCGGTTCGGCGGGGCGTGTGGGCTTCTCTCGGACAGGCGCCTCGTTCACGCTGGTTGCGGGGTGCGGGTCGTCGCCGGCCGTCCCGCCGGTGTCCCGGGCGGACGCCGGCGGGGGCGGCGTCTCGCGCAGCAGCGTCGGTCCGGCGAGCGCGGTCACCAGCAGGCCGATGACGCACAGGCCCACCAGGTGGCGCGTGGGGGAGAGGGAGTCCGCGACCAGCCCGCCCAGACCGGCGCCGATCATCCCGCCCAGGCTGAAGGCCGCGTGGAACGTGGGCATGATCGGCCGGCCGAGGGCCGCGACCAGGTCGACGGCGGCGCTGTTGAAGGCGACGTTGATACCGCCGTAGGCGGCACCGAAGAGAAGGAGGACGGCCGCCAGCGCGGTCGCGGAGTGGGTCAGCGGGGGCAGGGTGACGCTGAGCGAGAGCAGGACCGCGCAGACCACGGTGACCTGGTGGTTGCCGTAGCGCCGGCAGAGCCGGCCCGTGAGCATCATCGTGACGACCGCTCCGGCGGAGACCCCGAGCAGGGCGAGCCCGAGCGCGCCGGTGGAGGCGTCCGTCTGTTCCTTGACGGCCGGGATGCGGACGACCCAGCCGGCGAAGACGAAGCCGTCGAGGGCGAAGAAGACGGTCAGGGCGACCCGGATCCGGCGGAGCGCGTCGCCCGGCACGGCGTTGTGCGGACGGGCTTTGTTTATGAGCGGCACAAAGTGAGGCTAGGTGAGGGATGCGCCTGGAACAAGGGAGGCTCCGGGCGGTGGGGGTGGCTCCGCCCTCCCCGGGATCTGGCTTCCGGCGCCCTCGGGCCCGGCCCCGGCGTCCTCGGGCCCGGCTCCCGGCGTCCTCGGGCCCGGCTCCCGCCGTCCTCGGGCCCGGCTCCCGCCGTCCTCGGGCCCGGCTCCCGCCGCCCTCCGGTCCTTGCTCCCGCCCTCCCGGGATTCCGGCTCCCGCTCCCCCTCGGGTCCGCAGATTCTTCACACTCCGCTCACCGAAAACTCTACTTGCTTAAGTCAATCAAAGGGATCTAGAGTCTGGGCGTCGTGCACACCGCATCTCCCCCCACGGAGGCCCGGCCCATGAGCCCTGCGCACCCCAGCCCCGAGCCGACGGCGGAGGTCCCCGCCTCGCGGGCCGGTCTCGTCGTCGCGGTGCTGGCCTTCGGCGGGATCGTGGTCTCGCTGATGCAGACCCTGGTGATCCCGATCGTCCCCGAACTGCCGAAGCTGCTGGACGCGTCGGCCTCGGACGCGGCGTGGGCGGTCACCGCCACGCTCCTCGCGGCCGCCGTCGCCACCCCCGTCATGGGCCGCCTCGGCGACATGTACGGCAAGCGCCGCATGCTGCTGGTCAGCCTGGTGCTGCTCGTCGCCGGGTCCGTCACCGCCGCGCTCAGCGACACGCTGGCCCCACTGCTCGTCGGCCGGGCGCTCCAGGGCCTGGCCTCCGGCGTCATCCCCCTCGGCATCAGCATCATGCGCGACGAACTGCCCGCCGAGCGGCTCGGGGCGGCCACCGCGCTGATGAGCGCCTCCCTCGGGGTCGGGGGCGCGCTGGGGCTGCCCGCCGCCGCGCTGATCGCGGACCGCTTCGACTGGCACGCGCTGTTCTGGACCTCGGCCGGGCTCGGCGTCCTCGCCGTGCTGATCGTGCCGCTGGCCGTGCCCGAGTCGGCGGTGCGCACCGGCGGGCGGTTCGACCTGGTGGGGGCCGTCGGTATCGCGGCGGGGCTGGTCTGTCTGCTGCTGGCGGTCTCCAAGGGCGCCGACTGGGGCTGGACCGGCGGCACCACGCTCGGGCTGTTCGCCGCCGCGGTCGTCGTCCTGCTGCTGTGGGGCGTGTTCGAACTGCGCGTCGCGCAGCCGCTGGTGGACCTGCGCACCACCGCCCGCCGCCAGGTGCTGGTGACCAACCTCGCCTCGACGGCGTTCGGGTTCTCCATGTTCGCCATGTCCCTGGTCCTTCCGCAGCTCCTGCAGTTGCCTGAGGCGACGGGGTACGGTCTGGGCCGGTCGCTGCTGGACGCGGGCCTGGTCATGGCCCCCGCGGGCCTGGTGATGATGGCCGTGGCGCCGGTCTCCGCCGCGCTCTCCAGGGCGCGGGGGCCGAAGGCCACCCTGATGCTCGGTGCGGTGGTCGTCGCCGTCGGCTACGGTCTCGGCACCGTGCTGATGGACGCCGTGTGGCAGCTCGTCCTGGTGTCCTGCGTGATCGGCGCGGGCATCGGCTTCGCCTACGGTGCGATGCCCGCGCTCATCATGGGCGCCGTGGACACCGCCGAGACGGCCGCCGCCAACAGCCTCAACACCCTGATGCGGTCCATCGGCACCTCCACCGCCGGCGCCGTCGCCGGCGTCGTCCTCGCCCGGATGACCACCACGTTCGGCACCACTGCCCTGCCCTCGGAGAACGGGTTCAAGGTCGTCATGGCCGTCGGATCGGGCGCCGCCGTGCTCGCCCTGCTGGTCGCCGCCTTCCTCCCCCGGCAGCGGACGGCCGCCGCCACGGAGCGGGAGGGCACGGACGGTCCCGTACCGGCCACCGCCGGGCAGCAGCCCGAGCGCTCTGTACCGGCCGCCGCCGGGCAGTTCCCGGAGCGCCCTGTACCGGTCGCCGCCGAGCGGCGTCCCGGCCACCCCGTCCCGGCCACCGCCGGGGTGTCGGAGCGGGCCGTGGGCGCGGCCGTCGCCGTCCCGCTGGCCCGTGCCGTCGCCGACCTGGTCGCCGCGGTGCCGGGCCTGGCCGACGGCGGCCCCGCGACGGGCGGGTACCGGGTGCGCGGCCGGGTGCGGGGCGCGGAGGGCGCTCCGGTGGGCGGCGCCTCCGTCACCCTGATCTCCCTGGGCGGAAGCCAGCTGAGCCGCTCGGCCGCCGCGCCCGACGGCTCCTACACGGCCGAGGCGCCGGGGCAGGGGACGTACGTGCTGATCGTCTCCGCCGACGGCCACCAGCCGCAGGCCACCACCGTCGTCGTCGGTGCCGCGCCCGTGACGTACGACGTGCTCCTCGTGGGCGGCAGCGTGCTCGCCGGCGTGGTGCGGTCGGCGGACGGCGGGAAGCCGGTCCCGGGGGCCGTCGTCATCGTCACGGACGTCCGGGGCGATGTGCTGGCCACCGTGCGCGGCGACGGCGTCGGCGCGTTCTCCGTCGCCGACCTGGTACCGGGGCCGGTGACCCTCGCGGTCAGCTCGCCCGGACACCGTCCGTCGGCGATGTCCGTCGAGGTCGCCGCCGCGGGGACCACCCGCGTCGACGTCGAGCTGCGGCCCGGGGCGCAGGTGCGGGGCACCGTGCGCGGAGCGGGCGCGCCGCTCGGCGACGCGCGGGTGACCCTGGTCGACGCCGCCGGGAACGTCGTCGCCACCACCACGACCGGGAGGGACGGCACGTACGCCTTCTCCGACCTGGACAGCGGGCAGTACACGGTCACGGCCACCGGCTACCCCCCGCGCGCGCAGGGCGTGCGCCTCTGCGGCGGGGACGCCGACGGCCACGACATCGAACTCGCCCACGCCGCCGACTGAGTTCCCGGGACGGGATCCGTTCCGCGTTCGCCGGTTCTCCGGACCGGGATTCCCTTCACGGCGCCTACGCGCCGCGGAGGGAATCCATACGTTGCGGCGTGGGAGGTGTACGCGGGGCCGCCGCGTCTGGCAGTACTGCAAGGAGCCGGAAGCCCGGGGTCCGCCCCTCCGGCGCACACGTCCGCCCGCTCGTCAGGGAGTCGCCCATGCCCCGCTCGGAAGCCCGCGTCCGCACCGACCGCCCCCATCGCTACGGCAAGCAGCTCGCCGCCCACCTCGGCCGCCGCGCCGAGTCGAGCTGGGACGAGGAGAAGGGTGAGGGCAGCATCACGTTCCCGCAGGGCACCGGCACCCTCACCGCGACCGAGGGTGCCCTGCTGCTCACCCTGGAGACCGAGGCCGAGCACCTCGACCGGCTGGAGGACGTGATGGGCCGTCACCTGGTCCGCTTCGGCACGCGCGACGAACTGGTCGTCGAGTGGCACCGCGACACCGGGGAGCCGGGCAGCACCCAGCGCGGCGAATCCGCCTGAGAACAGCGGCCGCAGCGACCGCGCAACGCCCCCGCCCGTCCCGTGGCGGGGGCGTTCGTGCTTCGCTCGTCAAGACGTACGTCTCGGCATGCGAGACGCCTCTTTGACATTAGCCGGACTTATGAAAGATAAAGGGGATGCTTTGGCCATCTATTAGCAATGTGTAGTCGATGGCCCCCTTCTAGCCGAATGAGTTCCGCCGTGCCCGAGCCCGCCACCGCTCCTCCTTCCACCGATGCCGCCGAGCGGTGGAACACCTGGTGTGCCGGGCGCCGCGCGGCGCTCACCGCCCCCACCGGGAACCTCGCCCTCGTGGAGACCCGCTGGCTCCCGGCGGGCGAACTCCCGGACGTGGACGCGGCCGGGGCCGGTCTGCCCGACACCGTGACCGTCACCACGGTGACCCGCACCGACCTGGTCACCGGCGCGCCCGAGCACGGGCTGCGCTTCTGGGACGCCGCCGCGCCCGCCATCGAGGGCTTCGAACGCGTGGACGTCTTCCCCTACGACCCCTCCTGGGTCCTCGAGGCCTCCTACACCCCGGTCCCGGGCGCCCGCCGCGTCGCCTTCGAGCACATCCGGGACAACGGCGGCACCCGCGACCTCGTCGTGCCCGGAGACATCTCACTCACCGTCGACGGCCACGACTACACCCTCAGCGCCTTCGACGACGACGGCACCCTCCTCCTCGTCTTCGGCGACCCCACCAACGGCGACAGCACCTACGGCGCCGGCCGCTTCCTCTTCGTCGAGCGCACGGACGACGACCACCGCGTGGTCCTCGACTTCAACCGGGCCTTCGTACCGCCCTGCGGGTTCTCCGATCAGTACAACTGTCCGATGCCGCCGCGGCAGAACCGCCTCCACCTGGCCGTCGAGGCCGGCGAGAAGCGCCCCGTCTTCCGCGACGGCTTCACCGCACAGCACTGATCGCTCCCTTCCCCGTCCCGCAGCACGCACGAAAGCACCGCACGCCATGAGCCTCCAGAAGTCGTCCCTGTACGCGATCACCACCGCGGCCGCCCTCTCCCTCACCCTCACCGCCTGCGGCGGCGGCTCCACCGGGGGCAGCGCCTCCGGCGGCACCTGGGACAAGAACGCCACCGTCGACATCGGCTCCCTCTACGAGCCGCAGAACCTCGACAACACCGCGGGCGGCGGCCAGGGCGTCACCGAAGCGCTCAACGGCAACGTCTACGAGGGCCTGTTCCGGCTCACCGACGACGGCGACGTGGACAAGCTCCTCGCCCAGGACTACCAGGTGAGCGCCGACGGCCTCACCTACACCTTCACCCTCCGCGACGGCGTGACGTTCCACAGCGGCAAGGAACTCACCAGCGCCGACGTCAAGTACAGCCTGGAGAAGGTCCTCGCGGACGACTCGCAGTCGGCCCGCAAGAGCAACCTCGAGGTCGTCAAGGACATCGCCACCCCCGACGCCAAGACCGTCAAGGTCACGCTGTCGCAGAAGTCGATCTCCTTCGTCTACAACCTCTCCTACGTCTGGATCATCAACTCCGAGGCGAAGGACCTGAAGACGAGCGAGGACGGCACCGGCCCCTACACCCTCGCCAAGTGGACCCGCGGCTCCGCCCTGAGCCTGAACCGCTTCGCCGGCTACTGGGGCGACGCCGCCGCCAACAAGCAGGTCGTCTTCCACTACTACAAGGACGCCACGGCGCTCAACAACGCGCTGCTGACCAACGCCGTCGACGTGGTCACCAGCGAGCAGTCGCCCGACGCCCTGGAGCAGTTCAAGAACAACCAGAACTACAAGGTCAACGACGGCGACTCCACCACCAAGCTGCTGCTCGCCTTCAACGACAAGGCCAAGCCCTTCACCGACGTCAAGGTGCGCCAGGCCGTCTCCGCCGCCATCGACGACAAGAAGCTCCTGGAGTCCGTCTGGGGCGGCTACGGCAAGCTCATCGGCTCGATGGTGCCGCCCACCGACCCCTGGTACGAGGACCTCACCGACGTCAACGCCCACGACGTCGCCCAGGCCAAGAAACTGCTCGCCGAGGCCGGTTACGCCAAGGGCTTCAGCTTCACCCTCGACACCCCCAACTACGACCCCCACCCCACCGCCGCGACGTTCATCAAGTCCGAACTCGCCAAGGTCGGCATCACCGTCAAGATCAACACGATCACGCCCGACGAGTGGTACACCAAGGTCTACAAGAACCACGACTTCACGGCCACGCTCCAGGAGCACGTCAACGACCGCGACCTCGTCTGGTACGGCAACCCCGACTTCTACTGGGGCTACGACAACGCGCAGGTCACCCAGTGGGTCGCGCAGGCCGAGGCGGCCTCCACCGCCGCCGAGCAGACCGAGCTGCTGAAGAAGGTCAACCGCAAGACCGCCGAGGACGCCGCCAGCGACTGGCTCTACCTCTACCCGCAGATCGTCGTCGCGAGCAGCAAGCTCTCCGGCTACCCGCTCAACGGCCTGAACTCCCAGTTCTACGCCTACGACATCAAGAAGAAGAGCTGATGGGCCGCTACCTGCTGCGCCGGCTCGCCTTCCTGCTGGTGTCGCTGGCCCTGGCGAGCGTGGTGCTGTTCGTCCTCCTGCGCATGCTGCCCGGCGACCCGGCCAACGCCCTCACCGCGGTCGGCGCCAGCGACGATCAGATCGCCGCGGCCCGCCACTCCATCGGCTCCGACCGCCCGCTGCCCGAGCAGTTCACCCACTGGCTCGGGCAACTGGCGGGCGGCGACCTCGGCACGTCCTTCGTCAGCTCGCTGCCCGTCGGCCCCGAGGTCACCGCCCGGCTGAACGTCACCGTCCCGCTCACCCTGGCCGCCTTCGTGCTCGCGGTCCTGGTCGCCGTACCGGCCGGGTTCGTCGCCGCGCACAAACGGCGCACCTGGTACGGCGCCCTGCTCAGCGGCGTCTCCCAGCTGGGCATCGCGGTACCCGTGTTCTGGCTCGGCATGATCCTCATCGCCGTGTTCGCGCTGAACGCCGGATGGCTGCCCTCCGGGGGATTCCCGCAGGACGGCTGGTCCGCGCCGGCCGACGCGGTCCGCTCGCTCGTCCTGCCGGTCGTCACCATCGCCCTCGTGATGAGCGCCTCCCTGATCCGCTACGTCCGCTCCGCCACCCTCGACGTGCTCGGCAGCGACTACCTGCGCACGGCCCGCGCCCTCGGCGAGGGCTTCGGCACGGCCATGTGGCGCCACGGCCTGCGCAACGCCTCCGTACCGGTCATCTCCATCCTCGGCATCGAACTCGCCTCCACCCTCCTCGGCGCCGTCGTCGTGGAGTCCGTGTACGCGCTGCCCGGTCTCGGCTCCCTGCTGGCCACCGGCATCGCCCAGCACGACTACCCGGTGATCCAGGGCGTCCTCTTCGTCTCCACCCTCGCGGTGCTGCTCATCGGCTTCCTCGCCGACCTCGTCCAGCGGATCGTCGACCCGCGGCTGCGCGGCCGCCTCTCGGGAGGTGCCCGGTGACGGCCCCCACGGACATCCTCGCCCGCCCGGCCGAACGGCGGACGGGCTCCCGCCCCCGCCGCGGCTCGGCCACGCTGGCCGTGGGCTGCGTCCTCACCGGCCTGGTCGCGCTGCTCGCCCTCGTGTCGTTCCTCTGGCTGCCCTACGCCCCCGACGACACCACCGGCGGACGGCTCGCCGGACCGGGGGACGGGCACCTGCTCGGCACCGACAAGCTGGGACGCGACCTGTTCACCCAGCTCATGACCGGTGCGCGCATCGCCTTCGGGGCGGGCCTCGGCTCCGTCGCCGTCGCCGCCCTCATCGGCGTCACGCTGGGCGTGCTCGCCGCCTTCGCCCAGGGCTGGCTCGACGACACGCTCTCGGCGTTCCTCGACATCCTCATCGCCTTCCCGACCCTGCTGCTGGCGATGCTCGTCGTCGCCGCCCGTTCGGCCACCCTCGGATCGGCGGTCCTGGCCATCGGGCTGGCGCAGAGCGCGGTCGTGGCCCGCCTCGTCCGCATCCTGGCCAAGCGGGTCCTCACCCAGGACTACATCACCGCGGCCCGCACCTCCGGCACCTCCTGGCCGCGCACCGTCGCCGGCCACGTCCTGCCGAACATCTGGCCCACCCTCGTGGTCAACCTGGCCCTCCAGTTCGGCCTCGCCGTCCTCGCCGAGGCCGGACTGTCCTACCTCGGCCTCGGCGCGCCGCCGCCCAACGCCTCCTGGGGACGCCTGCTCCAGGAGGCCCAGGCCACCTTCACCACCGCGCCGGCCGGCGCCCTCGCCCCCGGCGTCCTGCTCGTGCTCCTCGTCGTGGGCGTCAACCTGATCGCCGACGGCCTGCGCGACACCCTCGACCCGGCGAGCCGCGGGAGGCGGACATGACCCTCCTCGACGTGGACGGGCTGTCGGTGCGCACCGCCGGCGGACGGCCCCTCGTCACCGACCTGTCCTTCACCCTCGCGGGCGGCGAACGCCTCGGGCTGATCGGCGAGTCCGGTTCCGGCAAGTCCCTCACCACGCTCGCGGTGCTCGGACTGCTGCCGGAGGGCATGACGGCCACGGGCAGTGTCGTCCTCGCGGGAACCCAGATCGTCGGCGCCCCGGAAAGGCGCCTGACCGCCGTCCGGGGCCGCGACGCCGCGGTCGTCTTCCAGGAACCGCTGACCGCCCTCGACCCCCTGATGCGCGTGGGCCGCCAGATCGCCGGCCCCCTGGCCCGGCGCACGGGCCTGAAGGGGAAGAAACTGCGGACCGCCGTGTTCGACACCCTCGAACGGGTCCGGCTGCCCGAACCCGAGCGCATCGCCCGCGCCTTCCCGCACGAGATCTCCGGCGGCCAGCGCCAGCGCGTCGCCCTCGCCGCCGCCCTGGCCTGCGAGCCCGCGCTGCTCATCGCCGACGAACCGACCACCGCCCTCGACGTGTCCGTGCAGGCGGAGATGCTCGACCTGCTCGACACCCTCGTGCGGGAACGCGACATGGCGGTGCTCTTCGTCAGCCACGACCTCGCCGTCGTCGCCAAGGTGACCGACCGGGTGCTCGTGATGAAGGACGGCCGGGCCGTCGAGGAGGGCACGGTGCGGGACGTCGTGGGCGACCCCCGCGAGGAGTACACCAGGAACCTGGTCGCCAGCGCCCGCACGCTGGAGTCCGCACTGCACCTGAGGAGCGCGACGTGACCCCCGTGCTGGAACTCGCCGACGTGGCGGTGCGCTACCGGGGTGCCCGCGCCGACGTGGTCCGGGACGTGTCCCTCGCGGTGCGTCCCGGCGAGAGCCTCGCCCTCGTCGGTGAGTCCGGCGCCGGCAAGACCACGCTGCTGCGTCTCCTGCTCGGCCTCGCCCGCCCCACCGCGGGCACGGTCCGCTTCGACGGCGCGCCCCTGGCCCTGCGCGACCGGCAGCAGATGCGGCGCTTCCGGCGCAGCGTCCAGTGCGTCTTCCAGGACCCCTACTCCTCGCTCGACCCGCGCCGCCGGGTGGGCTCGATCGTCGCCGAGCCGCTGCGCTCACTGGGCCTGGACTCCCGGGCGAGCGCCGCGCCGAAGGTGGCCGCCGCGCTCGAAGGGGTCGGGCTGCCCGCCGAC
Source organism: Streptomyces sp. NPDC059895 (assembly GCF_042731035.1). Lineage (NCBI taxonomy): Bacteria > Bacillati > Actinomycetota > Actinomycetes > Kitasatosporales > Streptomycetaceae > Streptomyces > Streptomyces sp. NPDC059895. The sequence goes on along the minus strand of NZ_JBHWKO010000014.1, from coordinate 146,135 downwards.
GCCGCCGAACGCTATCCGCACGAGTTCTCCGGCGGCCAGCGCCAGCGCATCGCCATCGCCCGCGCCACGGTGTGCGACCCGCGCGTCCTGCTCGCCGACGAGCCCGTCAGCGCGCTGGACGTCACCACCCGCGTGAAGGTGGTCGACCTGCTGGCCGAGCTGAAGCGGGAGCGGGGCCTGACCCTGGTGATGGTCTCCCACGACCTGTCCGTCGTGGCCTCCCTGTGCGAGCGCACCGCCGTGCTGGAGCGCGGCCTGATCGTCGAACAGGGCGACACGTCCCAGGTGCTGGGCGACCCGGCCCACCCGTACACCCGCCGCCTGATCGACAGCGTTCCCCGCCTTCCCGTCTGACGCGCCACCGTCCCCCGTCTTCCCGCCTGACGCGCCACCGGGCCGCCGGGCGCGGTCCCCACCCGGCGGCGGAGGGCCCGGCCTCGGCTGTCCGTCGCGGGGTTCGGCCCGCATGCCGCGACCCGCGGGGTTCGGCCCGCGTGCCGCGACCCGCGGGGTTCGGCCCGCGTGCCGCGACCCGCGTACTGCGGCCCCGCCGCGCACCCGTCGCCCCCGCTCGGGGACGCGGCAGGCGCTGACGCGGCAGGCGCTGACGCGGCCGGATCCGGCGGTCCTAGATCCGCCCCGCCCTGCGCTGTCGGCGCAGCAGCAGGCCCAGGTACAGGCCGCCGGCCACCGCGGTCACCACCCCCACCGGCAACTGGGTGGCCTCGTGGACGCGTTGGGAGGCGAAGTCGGCGGTCACCACGAGGAACGCGCCGGCGCAGGTCGCCGCCGCCAGGTTGGGGCCCGGAACCCGGGTGAGCCTGCGGGCCAGTTGCGGCGCGACGAGGGCCACGAAGGGGATCGGCCCGGCCGCCGCCGTGGCGACCGCGCAGGCCGCCGTGGCCAGGACGAGCAGTACCAGCCGGGTGCGCTGCACCGGCACGCCGAGTCCGCCCGCCGCGTCGTCGCCCATCTCCAGCACCTTCAGCCGCCCCGCCGCCGCCGCGACCAGCGGCAGCACCACGAGCAGCCCGAGGGCGGCCGGGCGGACGTCCTGCCAACCCCGGCCGTTGAGACTGCCGTTGAGCCACACCATCGCCTGCGCGGCCTGTGTGAAGCGGGCCTTGGCGAGCAGGTAGGCGTTGACGCCCTGGAGCAGCGCGCTCACGCCGATGCCGACCAGCACGAGCCGGTAGCCCTGCACTCCCCGCCGCCAGGCGAGCACGTACACCAGGACGGCCGTGACCAGGCCCCCGCCCACCGCGCCCATCGCGATCTGCCCGCCGGTGCCGCCGGCCACCAGGACGACGAGGAGGCCGCCGGTGGCCGAGCCGTAGGTGAAGCCGACGATGTCCGGGCTGCCCAGCGGGTTGCGGGTCAGGCTCTGGAAGAGGGCGCCGCTCAGGCCCAGCGCGGCCCCGACCAGGACGCCGGTCAGCAGCCGGGGCAGCCGCAGCTCGTTCACCACGAAGTCGGTGCGCCGGCTGCCGTTGCCGAGCAGGGTGCGCACCACGTCCGCCGGGGAGATCGTGTACTCGCCGGTGCCGAGGGCGAGGACGCCGATCCCGGCGGTGAGGGCGAGGGCCACCGCGCAGACCGTGATCGCCCGCACCTCGACGCGCAGGGAGACGCGGTGGGAGGGGCTGCGGACTACGCGCGCACGGCGCGGGGCCGGAGCCGGGGCCGGGGCCAGGGCCGGGGCCGGGGCCGGGACCTTTCGGCCCTCCGGCGTCTTCGCTTTCCTGACCTTCCCCCAGGCCTTCCTGGCCTTCCTGGCCTTCCTCGCCTTCTTCGGGTCCTTCGGGTCCTTCGCGTTCTTCGGGTCCTGCGGGTTCCTGGTGGAAGGGGTGGCCGCCGTCATACCGTCACCACCCTGCGGTAGCGCACGAGCGCGATGAACACGGGCGCGCCGACCACGGCCGTGACCACGCCCGCGTCCAGTTCGTCGGGGCGTACGGCGACCCGGCCGAGGACGTCTGCGTACAGCAGCAGCGCCGGTGCCAGCAGCATGGACAGCGGCAGCGTCCAGCGCTGGTCGGCGCCGACGATCATGCGGGCCATGTGCGGGACGGCCAGGCCGACGAAGACGAGCGGACCCACGGCGGCGGTCGCCGCGCCGCACAGCACGGTGACCGCCAGCAGCCCCAGGGAGCGGGTGCGGCGCAGCGGGGCGCCGAGGGCGCGGGCGGAGTCGTCGCCCAGCGCCATCGCGTTGAGCGGCCGTACCAGGGACAGCGCCAGCAGCAGGCCGACCGCGACGAACGGGCAGAGGGTGGTGAGGATCTCCGCGTCGGCGCGGGCGAGCGACCCCACGCTCCAGAAGCGCAGCTGGTCCAGTGCCTGGGCGTCGAGCAGCATCAGCGTCTGGCTGAGGCCGGTGAACACGGCGGCCACCACCGCGCCGCCCAGCGCGAGCCGCTCCGGTGTGGCGCCGCCGCGTCCGCCGGAGGCCAGCGAGTGGGCCAGCAGCCCGGCGATCACCGCGCCGGCCATCGCGAACCAGACGGAGGCCCACATGCTGGTCAGGCCGAGGGCGGTGAGCGCGAACACCACGCCGCCGGCGGCGCCCGCGTTGATGCCGAGCAGTCCGGGGTCGGCCAGCGGGTTGCGGGTCAGGGCCTGGATGAGCGCGCCCGCGACGCCCAGCGCGGCGCCGGCGGCGATGCCGGCGAGGGTGCGGGGCACCCGGACGTCCCGGACGACGGACGCGGCGACGGACCCGTCGTCGTGCAGCAGGGCGTCCAGCACGGTGGTCGGGGACAGGGAGCGCGAGCCGATCCCGAGGCTGAGCAGCACCGCCACCAGCAGCAGGAGCAGCGCGCCGGACACGGCCAGGGTGCGGGTGGCGGTCCGGCGGCGCACGGGGGGCGGGCCGGGGCGTCGTACGGAGCCGGTGGTGCCGCCGGAGTCAGTCGTCGCCACCGGTGCCCTCCGCCCGGAGCCGCTCGACGATCCGGCGCCCGAGCGCCTTCTTGTCGATCTTCCCGACCGAGGTGCGGGGGAAGGCGTCCACGCTCTCCACCCGGTCCGGCAGCTTGTACGCGGCGACCCCCCGCTCGGTGAGGAAGGCGGCCAGCTCCCGCTGGGTGGGAGCCGCGGCCCGCCCGCGCGGGACGAGGCAGGCGCAGGTGCGTTCGCCCAGCGTCGGGTCGGGTATGCCGACCACGGCCGCGTCGTGCACGGCGGGGTGCGCGAGGAGGTGGTTCTCCAGCTCCTCCGCGGAGATCTTGTCGCCGCCCCGGTTGATCTGGTCCTTCTCCCGCCCCTCGACGACGAGATGGCCCGACGGCAGGACCCGCACCAGGTCGCCGGTGCGGTAGAAGCCGTCCGGGGTGAAGGAGCGCGCGTTGTGCTCGGGCGCCCGGAAGTAGCCGCGCGGCGTGTAGGGGCCGCGGGTGAGCAGCTCGCCGGTGGCGCCGGGCGGCACGTCGTGGCCGTCCGGGGCGACGACCCGTATCTCGTCGGCGGGGGAGAGGGGCCGGCCCTGGGTGTGCAGGACCAGCTCCTCGGGGTCGTCCAGGCGGGTGTAGTTGAGCAGGCCCTCGGCCATGCCGAACACCTGCTGGAGGGCGCAGCCGAGGGCGGGCCGGACCCGGGCGGCGGGCTCGGCGCCGAGCTTGGACCCGCCGACCTGGAGCAGCCGCAGCGAGGAGAGGTCGGCCTCCTCCCACTCCACCGCGTCCAGCCACAGCAGGGCGACCGGCGGGACGACGGCCGTGGCGGTGACCTTCTCCCGTTCGATCAGCGCGAAGGCGTCCTCGGGACTGGGCGTGGGGGAGAGGACGACGGTGCCGCCGGCCATCAGCGTGCCGAGCAGTCCGGGGCAGGCGAGCGCGAAGTTGTGCGCGGTCGGCAGCACCACCAGGTAGACGGTCGACTCGTCGAAGCCGCAGATCTCGGCGCTGGCCCGCACGTTGTAGGCGTAGTCGTCGTGGGTGCGCGGGATGAGCTTGGGCTTGCCGGTGGTGCCGCCGGACAGCAGGAGCACCGCCACGTCGGCGGGGTCCGGCTCGGGCAGCGCGACGGGGTCGGCGTCGACGTCGGCCAGCGCGGTGAACTCGGCCGGCTCCCCGGCCACCAGGACGTGTTCCACGGACGGCACCGCCTTGCGCAGGGAGCGGGCGAGCGTGCGGTGGTCGAAGCGTTCGTGCACGTCGGGGATGGCGTACGCGGTGGCGCCTGCCGTCTCGGCGACGTGCACGATCTCGCTCTCGCGGTGCGCGGGCAGGGTCAGCACGGGGATCGCACCCGCCCGCAGCAGCCCGAAGAACAGCACCACGAAGGCGTCGGTGTTGGGGAGCTGGACGACCACGCGGTCGCCCGCGCCGATGCCGGTCCGGCGCAGCCCCGCCGCCGTGCGGTCGGCGCGCAGGTCGAGTTCGGCGTACGTCCACCGGTCGCCGTCGGCATCGACGAGCGCGGTGCGTCCCGGTGTGCGTTCGGCCCGCTCCCGCAGCAGCCGGTCCAGTGGCCGTCCCCGCCAGTACCCCTCCGCCCGGTACCGCTCCGCCAGCGCCTCGGGCCAGGGCACCCCACCGTCGAGCATGCTCAACTCCCGCCTGCCGTTTAGGAAAGGCTTGCCTAATCTCGCATGGGGGGTCAAGGCCGCGTGCGTGACGGCGGAGACCAGTACATATGTGCGGGTGGTCGGGGGGCGCGGATCGCGGCGTGCGATCTGGACGGGCCTTGCCGGGGAGGCTAGGGTCTGTGCTGAATTAGGTTAGGTTTACCTAAGTTCAGGGAGGTAGGTCGTTGCTGCGTTATCGGAGCGCGGAGACGGAACTGCCGGGAAGCCCGTTCCACGCGGCCGCGGGGCTGGCCGAGTCGGGCTTGTTCGACCAATACGTGGTCTATGAACGGGAAGGCGACGTCCGGTTCGCCGGAGGAGTGCTCGGCGAGGTCGTGGTCACGCGCTCCGAGGTCTGCGGCCGCTGGCTCGCCGAAGAGACCGCGACGCCCCTCGGACCACACCCCCTGCGACAGGTCGGGGACCACCTCGACCACATGGGCGTCGAGGACTGGCGCGCCTACGGCTGGATGGCCTTCGAGTTCTCCCACCTCCACGCCGGGCGGCCCGACCGCGCCGGCGACGGGGAACTGCTCCGACTCGTCGTACCGCACAGCGAAGTGAGGCTCCATCAGGGGCGGGCCGAGGTGCGCAGCGCCGACCAGCACACGCTGGAGGCACTGGCCGCGTCGCTCGGGCGGCCCGTCGGCCGCGCCGTCGCCCCGCCCTGGCCCGTCGACGTGACCGACACCGAGGGCCGCTACCCGGAGCTGGTCGCCCGGGCCGTCGAGGAGATCCGCACCACCGGCCTGCAGAAGGTGATCCTCTCCCGGAGCGTGCCGGTGCCCTTCCCCGTCGACTTCGTCGGCACCTATCTGCACGGCCGCTCCCACAACACCCCCGCCCGCTCCTTCCTGCTGCACCTGGGCGGACGCCGGGTCGTCGGGTTCAGCCCCGAGACCGTCGCCGAGGTGAGCGCCGACGGCGAGGTGGTCACCCAGCCGCTGGCCGGCACCCGCGCCCGCGGCCTCGGCCGGGAGGAGGACGAGCGGCTGCGGGCCGAACTCCTCGCCGACCCCAAGGAGATCTCCGAGCACGTGCTCTCCGTGAAGCTCGCGGAGGAGGAGCTCGCCACGGTCTGCCGCCCCGGTTCCGTCTCGGTGCGGGACCTGCTGAGCATCCGCCGGCGCGGCAGCGTGCAGCACCTCGGCTCCAGCGTGCGCGGCCGGCTCGCCGACACGGCCACCGCCTGGGACGTACTCCGTGCGGTCTTCCCCGCCGTCACCGCGTCCGGCATCCCCAAGGCATCGGCCTACGACTGCATCGCCCGGCTGGAGGGCGGCCGGCGCGGTATCTACAGCGGGGCCGTCCTGATGGCCGGCAGCGACGGGGATCTCGACGCGGCGCTGGTGCTGCGCAGCCTGTTCGAGGAGGACGGGCGCACCTGGCTCCGGGCCGGCGCGGGCATCCTCGCCGGATCGACACCGGCGCGCGAACTGGAGGAGACCTGCGAGAAGCTGCGCAGTGTCGCGCCGTACATCGTGCCGGCGCTCACGCCCGCGGCGGGCTCCGTGCCGGGTGCGCCGGGTCCCGGGACAGGCTCCGTGCCGGGTGCGCCGGGTCCCGGGACAGGCTCCGTGCCGGGTGCGCCGGGTCCCGGGACAGGCTCCGCGCCGGATTCCGTGCAGGGTCCGCCGAGTGTGCAGGGTCCGCCGAGCGTGCCGGGTCCGGTGCCGGGGGGCGTCCGTTCGCCGGGTCCGGTGCCGGGGGTCGTCCGTTCGCCGGGTCCGGCGTCAGGGGTCGTCCGTCCGCCGGGTGGCACGGCCGACGACCTCCGTCCGTTGAGCTAGGGAGCGGCGTGCGTCTCGGAGAGGTCGTCGTCGACGTCGCGCCCCTGCGGTCCAGCAGGGACTTCCGGCTGGTCTTCGCCACCCAGGCGATCTCCATGCTGGGCACCCAGCTGACCTCGGTCGCCGCGAGTCTGCAGATCTACCACCTCACCGGCTCCTCGGTGCAGGTCGGCCTGATGAGCCTCGTCCTCGGACTGGCGCTGCTGGCCGGGCTGGTCGCCGGCGGGGTGCTCGCGGACCGGGTAGACCGGCGCCGCGTGGTGCTGGTGACCCGGGCGGCGACCGCGGTGGTGATCGCGGGTCTCGCCGTGAACGCGGCCCTGCCCGACCCGCGGGTCTGGTTCGTGTACGTCGCGGCCGTCCTCGCGGGCGGGATCAGCGGACTGGGCGGCCCGGCCATGATGGCCGCCACCCCGTCCCTGGTCGCACCCGGCCAGCTCGCCGCGGCCGGGGCGCTCACCACGCTCACCGCCCAGCTGGGCGGCATGGCCGGCCCCTCGCTCGCGGGGGTGATCGCGGCGGGCCCGGGCGTCGCCGCGTGCTTCGCGATCGACGCGGCCGTGTACGTGGCCGGCCTGGCGCTCCTCGCCCCGCTGCCCGCGCTGCCGCCCGACGGTCCCGCCGACGCCCAGCACCCCCTGAAGGCGATGGGGGAGGGGCTGCGCTTCCTGCGCGGCAACCAGGTCGTGGCCGGACTGCTCCTCATCGACGTGTGCGCGGTGGTCTTCGCCATGCCCTACGCGCTCTTCCCGGAGCTGGGCACCGAGCACTTCGGCGGCGGTCCGTCCACCGTCGGCCTGCTCTACACCGCCCCCGCGGTCGGTTCCTTCTTCGGCGCGCTGACCAGCGGCTGGACCGGCCGGGTGCACCACACCGGGCGGGCCCTGATCGGCGCCGTCGCGGTGTGGGGCGCGGCCATCACCTGCTTCGGACTGAGCCCGGACCTGTGGCTCGCCCTCGCCTTCCTCGCCCTGGCCGGGCTCGGCGACACCGCCTCGGAGATCCTGCGCCGCGCCCTGCTCCAGCACTACACGCCGGACCGCCTCCAGGGCAGGGTCGGCAGCCTGTGGCTGGCCCAGGCCACCGCGGGCCCCTCCGTGGGCAACGTGGAGGCGGGCCTGGTGGCCCGCGCACTCGGCTCGGCCACCGGGGCGGTCGCCGCGGGCGGCCTGGTCTGCCTCGCGGGGGTGGCCGCGCTGGCCGTGACGATGCCGGGACTGCGCGGGGCGACCCTGCACGGACCTGCGGAACCGCCCGCACCCGGAGCCGGCGCCACCGGGTCGGGTACCACGGGGTCGGTCACCACCGCGCAGGCCGACGAACCCGACTGACAGCCGATGGAGAGGGGCACCGGGACAGCCGTGCCGAGCGCGCGGATCAACGGAGTCAGGCTCCACTACGAGGTGGCCGGGTCCGGAGCACGCGTTCTTCCACCCGGAGCGACGTTGTATTAGGTTAGCCTCACCTAAGTATCCGACTAGGGGGATTCAGCAGCCATGGCCAACCCGTTCGACGACGACAACGGCGTCTTCCTCGTCCTGGTCAACGACGAGGGCCAGTACTCCCTGTGGCCGGAGTTCGCGCCCGTCCCGGCCGGCTGGACCGGCGTCCACGGCCCCGACACCCGCGCCGCCTGCCTGGAGCACATCGAACGCAACTGGACGGACATGCGCCCGCGCAGCCTGGCCGAGGCCATGCGCGGAGCCGGCGACTGATGGCGGCCCGCCCGGTCGTGGAGGACGTCCTCCCCCTGTCGCCGATGCAGGAGGGCATGGTCTTCCACGCGCTGTACGACGCCCACGCTCCCGACGTCTACACCGGCCGGACGGCACTCCACCTCGAAGGCCCCCTGGACGAACGGCGGTTGCGCACCGCCGCCGGCGCGCTCCTCGCCCGGCACGCCGTCCTGCGGGCCGCCTTCCGCACCCGGCGCTCCGGACGCCCCGTCCAGGTGATCCGCAGGGCGGTGCCCACCCCCTGGCAGGTCACCGACCTGTCCGCGCTGCCGCCCGACCGGAGCGCGGCGGCCCTGGAGGAGTTACTGACCCGGGCCCGGGACGAACCATTCGACCTCGCCCGCCCGCCCCTGCTCCGGTTCCACCTGGTGCGCCGCGCCGACCACGACCACCGTCTGCTGATCACCTCCCACCACCTGCTCTGGGACGGCTGGTCCGCGCCCGTGCTCGTCCGGGAGCTGTTCCGGCTGTACGCCGCGGACGGCGACCCCACCGCCCTGCCCCGCGTCCGCCCGTACCGCGACTACCTGGCCTGGCTGGCCCGGCAGGACCGCGAAGCCGCCCGCCGGGCCTGGCGGGCCGCCCTCGACGGGCTCGACGAACCCTCCCTCCTCGCGCCGGGCGCCCCCGACCGCCCCGACGGACGCCCCGAGCGCCTGGTCCGCGACCTCTCCGAGCGGGACACCGCCGCGCTCACCGCCGCCGCCCGCACCCACGGAGTGACGGTCAGCACCGTCCTGCAAGGCCTGTGGGCGGTGCTGCTCGGCCGCCTGACCGGGCGCGACGACGTGGTCCTCGGCGCCACGGTCTCCGGCCGCGACGCCGACGTCCCCGGCATCGACACCATGGTCGGCCTGTTCATCAACACCCTGCCCGTCCGCGTCCGGCTCCGTCCCGCCGAACCCCTCGCGGCCCTGCTCGCACGCCTCCAGAGCGAGCAGTCCACGCTCCTGGACCACCAGCACCTCGGCCTCGCCGACATCCAGCGCGCCGCCGGGCACCCCGTCCTCTTCGACACCCTGCTCGTCTTCGAGAGCTACCCGATCGACGACGTCGGCATCGCCCGCGCCCTCGGCCCCGACGGCCCGCGGATGACCGCGGTGTCCGTCGACGACGCCACCCACTACCCGCTGACACTGACCGCCCTCCCCGGCGACCGGCTGACCCTCACCCTCGCCCACCGGCCGCCCGCCGTCGACCGCGCCGCGGCCGAGCGCGTCGCCGCCGGACTGCTCCGGCTGATCAGGACGTTCACGAAGGACGCCGGCCGTCCCGTGGCCGGCGTGGACCTGCTGGCCGAGGACGAGCACCGCGCCCGGCGCGAGCGCGCCGCCCGCACCGCCCGCCCCCTCCCGCACCCCACGGTCCGCGCCCTCCTCGACGACCAGGCCGCCCGCACCCCGCACGCCCCCGCCGTCCTGCACGGCGACACCACCCTCACCTACGCCCGCCTCCACGCCCGTGCCGACCGGCTGGCCGCCGTCCTCACCGGCCGCGGAGCCGGACCGGAGTCCCTGGTCGGCGTGGCCCTGCCCCGCGGCACCGACCTGGTGACCGCGCTGCTCGCGGCCCTCAAGGCGGGCGCGGCCGTGCTCCCCGTCGACCCCGCCCACCCGCGCGAGCGCATCGCGCTGACGCTGGACGAGGCGCGCCCCCGGCACGTGATCTGCGACCCCGCGACGGCCGAACGGCTCGGCATCCCACCGGAGTCGGTGATCCCGCCCGACCCGCCCGCCACTCCGCCCGACCCGCCTGACGCGCCCGCCATCCCGCCCGACCCGCTCGCCACCCCGCGCGGAGCCCCCGCCACTCCGCCCGACCCGCTCGCCACCCCGCGCGGAGCCCCCGCCACTCCGCCCGACCCGCTCGCCACCCCGCGCGGAGCCCCCGCCACCCCGCCCGACGCCCCCGCCCCGCCCGCCACCCCGCCCAACGCCCCCGACGCCCCCGCCACCCCGCCCCCCACCCCCACGCCCCTCTCGCCCGACCACCCCGCCTACGTCGTCCTCACCTCGGGCTCCACCGGCCGCCCCAAGGGTGTCGTGGGCACCCAGCGTGCCCTCGCCAACCGTCTGGCCTGGGCGCGGGAGCTGGCCGCGGGCGAGCCTCCCGGCGTCCGTATCGCCAAGAGCCCCGTCAGCTTCATCGACGGCCTCACCGAACTCCTCGGCGCCCTCGCCACCGGAGACGCCCTCGCGCTCGCCGACGACCACGAGGCCGGCGACCCCACCGCGCTGGCCGCCCTGGCCGCCCGCACCGGCGCCACCACGCTGACCGCCGTGCCCAGCCTCTACACCGCCCTCGTCGAATCCACCCCGCCGGACGCCTTCGCCACCGTCCGCACCTGGATCGCGAGCGGTGAACCCCTGCCCGGACCCCTGGCCGACGCGCTCACCCGGCACCGGCCGCACGCCCGCCTGCTCAACCTCTACGGCTGCTCGGAGGCGGCCGGCGACAGCCTGCTCCACGTCCACGACGGCGAGGAGGGCCCGGTGCCCCTGGGGCTGCCCCTCGCCAACACCCGCGCCCACGTCCTCGACACCTGCCTGCGCCCCGCCCCCGTGGGAGCGGCCGGCGAGCTGTACCTCGCCGGGGACGGCCTGGCCCGCGGCTACCTGAACCAGCCCGCCCGCACCGCCGAACGGTTCGTCGCCGACCCCTACGGCCCGCCCGGCAGCCGCCTCTACCGCACCGGCGACCTGGCCCGGCTGCGGGCCGACGGCACCGTCGAGTTCCTCGGGCGCGCCGACGACCAGGTCAAGATCCGGGGCTTCCGCGTCGAACCCGGCGAGACCGAGGCGGCCGCACGCGCCCTGCCGGGCGTGGCCCGGGCGGCGGTGACCGCCCGCCGGGACGGCACGGCACCACCGCGGCTGGTGGCGTACGTCGTCCCCGAGAGCGGCACCGACCCCGATCCGCTGCGCCTGCGCCGCGCCCTCGCCGACCGCCTCCCGGCCCACCTCGTGCCGTCCGCCGTGGTGGTCCTCGACGCGCTGCCGCTGACCCCCAGCGGCAAACTGGACCGGCGTGCGCTCCCGGCGCCCGACCACACCGGCGCGAGCACCCACGCACCCCCGCGCACCGCACCCGAGAAGGTGCTGTGCGCCCTGTTCGCCGAGGTGCTCGACCTGCCGCGGGCCGGCGTGGACGACGACTTCTTCGAACTCGGCGGCGACAGCATCGTCACCGTCCGGCTCGCCGACCGCGCCCGCAGGGCGGGCCTGGCACTGACCCCCCGGGACGTGTTCACCCACCGCACCCCGGCCGGCCTCGCCGCCGCCCTCACGGACGACGCCCCCGCGGCCGCGGACTTCACGGCGACCGGCGCGCCGCTGGTCTCGCTCAGCCCGTCGCAACTCGACAACGTCAAGGCGAGGTGGAGGAGGACCCCATGAGCAAGGAACCGGGGGACGACGGCTCCCTGGTCGAGGACGTCCTGCCGCTGTCCCCCCTGCAACAGGGCCTGCTGTTCCACGCCCTGTTCGACGAGGGCGCCCAGGACGTCTACACCATGCAGACCCTGGTCGGGATCGAGGGCCCGCTCCGCCCGGACCTGCTGCGCACCGCCGCCGAGGAGCTCTTCGCCCGGCACGCCAACCTGCGCAGCGCCTTCCTCCACGAGGACCTCGACGAACCGGTGCAGGTGGTCCTCAAAGAGGTCACCGTGCCCTGGCGGGAGGCGGAGGCCGCCGACGGGGCCGAGGCGGCCCGGCTGGCCGCCGCCGACGCCACGGCCCGCTTCGACCTGGCCGACCCGCCCCTGCTCCGCCTCACCCTGATCTCCCACGGCGACCGCCGCCTGCTCGTCCTCACCAACCACCACCTGCTGCTCGACGGCTGGTCGATCCCGCTGCTGGTACGGGAACTGCTCCAGCTGTACGCCGCCCGGCTCGCCCCCGGTCGCACCGCCCCGCTGCCCGCCGTCCGCCCGTACCGCGACTTCCTCGCCTGGCTGGCCTCCCGGGACCGGGAAGCGGCCGCCCGCGCCTGGCGGGAGGCGCTGGCCGGGGCGGTGCCCACCCTGCTGTCGCCGGCCCCCGCCGGGGCGGTGCCGGTGCCGCCCGAACTGCACACCCTGCGCCTGACCGGGGACCTCACCGGCCGCCTGGGCCGGACGGCCCGCTCCCGGGGCGTCACCGTCAACACGGCCGTACAGGGCCTGTGGGCCCTGCTGCTGGCCCGGCTCACCGGCCGCGACGACGTCGTCCTCGGCGCCACCGTCGCCGGCCGCCCCGCCGGACTCGCCGGCGCGGAGGACATGATCGGCCTGTTCATCAACACCGTGCCGGTACGGGTGACCACCCCGCCGGGCGAACCGGCCGGCGCGTTCCTGCGCCGGCTCCAGGACGAGCAGGCCCGGCTGCTGGAGCACCAGCACCTCGGACTCACCGAGATCCAGCGACTCGCCGCGGCGGGCGAACTCTTCGACACCCTGGTCGTGTTCGAGAACTACCCGGTCGACGGCGAGGCGGTGGCGGAGGCCGAGGCCCTCTCCGGTCTGCGGATCACCGACGTCCAGGGCTCCGGCGCCACCCACTACCCCCTCACCCTGGCCGTCCTGGACGAGGAACGCCTCGGCGTCGTCTTCGAGTTCCGCCCCGACTGCTGGACCCGCCCGGCCGTGGAGAGGCTCGCCGCACGTTTCGAACACCTGGTGCGGGCCGTCGTGGCCGACCCCGACGTCCCGCTGGCCGCCCTCGGCGTCCTCGCCCCCGACGAGCGGTCCGCGCTGCTCGCCCTCGGCGCGGGGCAGCGCCTGCCGGTGCCCCGCGCCACCCTGCCCGACGTGTTCCAGGACCGCGCGGCGCGCACCCCGGACGCGGTCGCCGTCGTCGGCGGCGACCGGCGGCTCACCTTCGCCGGCCTGAACACCGAGGCCAACCGGCTGGCCCGGCTGCTGGTCGCGTCGGGGGCGGGACCCGAGCGGTTCGTGGCACTGGCGCTGCCGCCGACGCCGGACACGCTCGTCGCCCTCCTCGCGGTGCAGAAGGCCGGCGCGGCGTACATGCCGCTCGACCCCGCGTGGCCCGCGGAACGCGTCGCAGGGATGCTCGCGGACGTGCGGCCCGTTGCCCTGCTGACGGTCTCCGGGTCCGCGCCCGCGCCGGACGCCCTGGGCGGCGTGCCCGCCGTCCTCCTCGACGACCCCGGCCTCCTCCGGGGCGTCCACGACGGCTCCGACCTGACCGACGCCGACCGCACGGCCCCCCTGCTGCCCGAGCACCCCGCGTACGTCATCCACACCTCGGGCTCCACCGGCCGGCCCAAGGCCGTCGTCGTACCGCAGCGCGCCATTGTGAACCTCTACGCGGCCCACCACGCGGCCCTGCACACACCGGCGTCGGCGGCGGCCGGCGGGCGCCCGCTGCGCGTCGGGCACGCCTGGCCGACCGCGTTCGACGCCTCCTGGCAGCCCATGCTGTGGATGTTCGGCGGGCACGAACTGCACCTCGTCCCCGAGGACGTGCGCCGGGACCCGGACGCGCTGCGCTCCTTCCTCCGGGAGCACGCGATCGAGTTCATCGAACTGTCGCCGTCACTCGTGGGGGAGCTGGTCACCCGCGACGGCTGGCGGGCGGACCTCAAGGTGCTGGGCGTCGGCGGGGAGGCCGTGCCGCCGGACCTGTGGCGCACCCTGCGCGAGACGGACGGCCTCACCGTCCACAACCTCTACGGGCCCACCGAGGCCACCGTCGACTCGGCCACGTGCGACCTCGCGCTCAGCGAGCGGCCCGCGATCGGCCGGCCGGTCGCGGGCGGCCGGCTGCTCGTCCTGGGCGCACACCTCGACCCGGTGCCGGTCGGCGTCGAGGGCGAACTGTACGTCGCGGGCGCCGGCCTGGCCCGCGGCTACCTGGGCCGGCCGGGGGCCACCGCGAGCCGTTTCGTGGCCGATCCGTTCTCCGGCGAGCCCGGCGCCCGCATGTACCGCACCGGGGACATCGCCCGCTGGACCGCGGACGGCCTGGTGGAGTGCCTCGGCCGGGTCGACGACCAGGTCAAGATCCGGGGCTACCGCGTCGAACCCGGCGAGATCGAGACCGTCCTGCTCGACCACGACCTCGTGGAGCGCGCCGCCGTCGTCGTCCGCGAGGACGCCCCGGGACCGCGCCGCCTGGTCGCCTACGTGGTGACGTCCGCCGCCGCGCCCCCCGCCGAGGAGACCGCCCACCTGCTGCGCCGGGCCGTCGCGGAGGTCCTGCCCGACCACATGGTGCCGTCGGCGTTCGTGCCCGTCGACGGCTTCCCGCTCACCCTCAACGGCAAGCTGGACACCGCCGCCCTCCCGGCCCCCTCCCGTACCGCGGGCCCCACCGGACGGCCGCCCGCCGACGGCGCCGAACGCCGGCTCGCCGAGCTGTTCGCCCAGGTGCTCGGGCTGGACGAGGTCGGCGTCGACGACAGCTTCTTCGCCCTCGGCGGCGACAGCATCGTGTCCATGCGGCTGGCCGGGCAGGCGCGCGCCGCCGGGCTGGCGATCTCCCCGCGGGACGTCTTCGAACAGCCGACGGTCGCCGGACTCGCCCGGCGCGCGGGCACGGCCGGGCCGGGGGAGACGGACCCCTCGGCGGGCACCGGCGACATCCCGCTCACCCCCGTCCTGAGCCGGCTCGTCGAGCAGGGCGTCCCCTTCCGCGCCCTCAGCCAGGCCCGGTTCCTGCGGACACCGCCCGCCATGGACCTCGACGCCCTCCACCGCACCGTCCAGGCCGTCCTGGACCGGCACGACCTCCTGCGCGCGACCCTCGCCCGGGACGGCGCGGACGGACGGTGGCGGCTGCGCGCGGCCCCCGTCGGCACGGCCCGGGCCGCCGACCTCGTACGGCGCGTCGACGCCTCCCGGCTCAACCCCACCGCCGTCGCCACGCTCGTGCCCGACGCCTTCGACGACCTGGTCGCCGAACTCGACCCGGCGTCGGGAGCGGTGGCGCGGTTCCTCTGGTTCGACCCGGGCGGGGGGCGTGAGGGCAGGCTGCTCGTCGTCCTGCACCACCTGGTGACCGACGCCGCCTCCTGGGGAGTGCTGGCGGCCGACCTGGCCGCCGCCTGGGAGGGCAGGCCGCTGTCACCGCGGGGCACCTCCTACAAGGAGTGGGCCCGGGCGCTGCACCGGGAGGCGCACTCCGCGCGACGCGTCGCCGAACTCCCCTTCTGGCAGGAGCTGCTCGACCGGCCCGAGCCGCCGCTGGGCGCGCACCCGTTCGACCCCGCCCGGGACACCCGGGACACCGTCCGCAGCCACTGGACGGCGCTCGGCCCCGACCTCGCCGGGCCCCTCGCCGGCGGCTCCGTCCAGCACCTCCTGCTCACGGCCCTCGCCCTCGCCGTCCCCGCCTGGCGCGACGCCCTCGGCCGCACGGCGGAGGGCGCCGGCCGCTCCGTCCTGCTCACCCTGGAGAGCCACGGCCGCGAGGAGCGCCTCCTGCCCGGGGCCGACCTGTCCGCCACCCTCGGCTGGTTCACCAGCGACTTCCCGGTCCGGCTCGACGCCGGTCCGCCCCCCGCCGCCGACCGCGTGCGCCGGATCCGCGACCAACTGGCCGCCTTCTCCGACCAGGGCATCGGCCACGGCCTGCTGCGCCACCTCAACCCCGACACCGCCGCCGCGCTCCGCGCGCTCCCCGAACCCCAGATCGGGTTCGGCTACCTCGGCCGGATGGCGCTCGGCGAGCGCCGCGAGCGCCCCGGCGCCGCCGCGTTCACCGGCGCGCCCGAGACCGGCGTCATGGGCCACACCACCGACCCCGGCATGCCCGCCTCCCACCCCCTGGTCGTGACGGCGGGCATCGACGAGGGGGCGGACCGAGCCGGGCCCGTCCTGAGGGTCTGCTGGCAGTGGCCCGAACGGCTCTTCACCGAGCCGGAGATCACCCGGCTGGCCGACCTGTGGACCAGTTCCCTGCACCTGCTGCTGAAGGGCGGTACCCCGTGACGCGGACGAGCCCGTCCCCCGACCTCGCCGCCCGCCGGCGCGAACTGCTGCGCCGCAAACTGGAGTCGGCCGGCCTGGCCGACGCCCGGGCCCGCTCCGAGCACATCCCGCCCCGCTCCCCGCACCAGGGGCCGCTGCCGCTGTCGTACGCCCAGTCGCGGATGTGGCTGCTCCAGCGGCTCGACCCGGACAGCCCCGCGTACAACGTCTGCCTCGCCGTCCGGCTGCGCGGACCGCTGGACGCGGCCGCCCTGCACACGGCGCTCCAGGGGCTGCTGGACCGCCACGAGGTGCTCCGCACCCGCTACCCGGCGACCGCGGACGGCACCCCCGAGCAGGTCGTCGACACCGCCGCCCGGGTCGCCTGGGACACCGCCGGCCTGGCCGGGCTGCCCGAGCCGGAGCGGGACCGGCGCGCCGGCGAACTGGCCCGCACCGCCTCCGCGACCCCCTTCGACCTCGCCGCCGAACACCCGCTGCGCGCCCTGCTCGTCCACCGCGCCCCGGACGACCACACCCTCGTGCTCACGGTCCACCACATCGCCTGGGACGGCGGCACCTTCGACGCCCTCTCCCGGGACCTGACCGCCCTGTACCGGGAGGCCGTCGACGGCACGCCGTCCGGTCTCGGCCCGCTGCCCGCGCAGTACGCCGACTACGCCGCCTGGCAGCGCGCCACCTGGACCGACGAGCGGCTCGCCGGCCACCTCGCGCACTGGCGGTCCGTCCTCACCCCGCCCCCGCGGCCGCTCGCCCTGCCCGTCGACGCCCCGCGCGCCGACCGGCCCACCGCCCGTGGCGGGCGCCGCTTCCGCACCTTCGCACCCGGCACCACCGACCGGCTCACCTCGTTCGCGCGCGCCGCGGGCGCCACCCCGTTCATGGTCCTGTTCGCCGGCCTCGCCGCCCTGCTGCACCGCTGCACCGGCGCCACCGACATCCCCATCGGCTCCGCCGTGATGAACCGCGACCTCCCCGGACTCGACCGGCTCGTCGGCAACTTCGGCAACACCCTCGCGCTCCGCGCCGACCTCGCCGGCGACCCCGGGTTCGCCGTACTCCTCGAACGGGTCCGCCGGATGTGCGCCGACGGTTTCGCCCACCAGGACATGCCCTTCGACCGTCTCGTCGAGCAGCTGCGGCCCGAACGGCGGCCCGGCCGCTCCGTCTGGTTCGACGTCATGCTCCTCTTCCTCACCCAGGGACTCCAGGGCCCCGAACTGCCCGGCGTCACCGCCGAGTGGGAGACCGTCCACAACGACACCACCCAGTTCGACCTCTCCCTGGAGGCCTTCCTCACGGGCGGCCGGCTGCGCATCGAGGCCACCCACCGCGCCGGACTGCTCGCGCCCGACACCGTCGACCGGCTCCTCGGCCACCTGGAGACCCTGCTGGCCGCCGCTCTCGCCGACCCCGAACGCCCGGTCTCCGAACTGCCGTTGATGCGGGAGGACGAGGAGCACCGGGTCGTCGCGGAGTGGAACGCCACGGAGCGTCCCGTCCCGGCCGCCACCCTGGTGGACCTGCTCACCCCGCGCACCCCGCACGCCCGCGCCCTCCTCGCCGACGACGCCCCGGACGGGCTCGCGTACGCCGCCCTCCACGCCCGCGCCAACCGGCTCGCCCGGCTCCTGATCGCCCGGGGCGTCGGCCCCGAGAGCCTCGTCGGCGTCGCCCTCGACCGGGGCACCGACCTCGTCGTCGCGCTGCTGGCCGTCCTCAAGGCGGGCGGCGCGTACGTCCCCCTGGACACCGGATATCCCGCCGAACGCCTGGCGTTCCTCGTCGAGGACACCGCGCCGCGGCTGATCCTCACCTCGGAGGCGGTGGCCGGCCGGCTCCCCGCCCACGGGGTGCCCCTGCTGCGGCCCGACGACCCGGGGACCGCCGGCACCGACGACGCCGAGCTCACCGACGCCGACCGGCTCCGGCCGCTGCGGCCCGGGCATCCGGCCTACGTCATCCACACCTCCGGCTCCACCGGCCGCCCCAAGGGCGCCGTCGTCCCGCACGCGGCGATCGTCAACCGGCTCCTGTGGATGCGGGACGCCTACCGGCTCACCCCCGACGACCGGGTCCTGCAGAAGACCCCGGCGAGCTTCGACGTCTCCGTCTGGGAGTTCTTCTGGCCCCTCATCAGCGGGGCGACCCTGGTCCTCGCCCGCCCCGGCGGCCACCGCGACCCCGCGTACCTTGCCGGGCTGATCCGCGAACGGCGCGTCACCACCGCCCACTTCGTCCCCTCGATGCTGCGGGTCTTCCTCGACGACCCCGCCGCCGGCCGGACCCGCGGCGTCCTGCGCCGCGTCGTGTGCAGCGGCGAGGCCCTGCCCACCGACCTCGCCGACCGCTGCGCCGCGGCGCTGCCGGGCACCGCCCTGCACAACCTCTACGGGCCCACCGAGGCCGCCGTCGACGTCACCCACCACCCCTGCGCCGAGGGCACCCGCTCCGCCGCCGGATCGGTGCCGATCGGCCGGCCGGTGTGGAACACCCGCACCCTGGTCCTGGACGCCCGGCTGCGGCCGGTGCCCCCGGGCGTCCCCGGCGAGCTGTACCTGGGCGGCGACCAACTCGCCCGCGGCTACCTCGGCCGCCCCGCCCTGACCGCCGACCGCTTCGTCGCCGACCCCCTCGGCCCGCCGGGCGCCCGCCTGTACCGCACGGGCGACCTCGTCCGCTGGAACGCCCACGGCGCCCTGGAGTTCCTCGGCCGCGCCGACGACCAGGTGAAGATCCGCGGCTTCCGCGTCGAACCGGCCGAGACGGAGACGGCCCTCGCCGCCCTGCCCGGCGTCTCCCAGGCCGCGGTCACCGTCCGCCGCGACGCGGGCGGCGAACCGCAGCTGATCGGGTACGCCGTCCCCCGCCCCGGCGCCGCCCTGCGCCCGCTCCGGCTGCGCGAGGACCTCGCCACCACGCTCCCCGACCACCTCGTGCCCGCCGCCGTCGTCGTCCTGGACGCCCTCCCGCTCACCCCCAGCGGCAAGCTCGACCGCCGCGCCCTGCCCGCGCCCGACCTCGCCGCCCTGACCACCGCCACCGCACCCCGCACGCAGGCGGAGGCGGCCCTGTGCGCGCTCTTCGCCGACCTCCTCGGCCTGCCCGCCGTGGGCGTCCACGACGCGTTCTTCGCGCTCGGCGGCCACTCCGTGCTGGCGACCCGGCTCGTCGCCCGCGTCCGGGCCGAGCTGGGCGTCGAGATCCCGCTGCGCGCCGTGTTCGACACCCCGACCGCGGCGGGACTCGCCCCGCTCCTGGACACCCCGGCCGCCGCGGGTCCCGCCGCCCCGGACACCCGGGCGGAACACCCGCCTGCACTACGCCCGGCAGCCCGCCGCCCCGACCCCCTCCCCCTCTCCTCCGCCCAGGCCAGGCTCTGGTTCCTGCACCGCATGGAAGGCCCCGACCCCAGCTACAACGTTCCCACCGCCCACCACCTCGCCGGCCCGCTCGACGCGGCCGCCCTGCGCGCCGCGCTCGACGACGTGGTGGCCCGCCACGAGGCCCTGCGCACCCTGTTCCCGGACGACGACGGCACCCCCCGCCAGCACGTCCTCGCCCCGGAGGAGGCGTCGGTCCCCTTCGCCGTCGTCACGGCCCGCCCGGACGACCTCGACGCGCTGATGCGGGAGGCCGCCGCCCGCCCCTTCGCCCTGGACGCCGAACTCCCCGTCCGGGCCACGCTGTACGCCCTAGGCGCCGAGGAACACGTCCTGCTGCTCCTCCTCCACCACATCGCCACCGACGGCTGGTCGCAGGCCCCGTTCCTGGCCGACCTGGAGACCGCCTACGCCGCCCGCTCCCGGGGCGAGGTCCCCGACCTGCCCCCGCTGCCCGTGCAGTACGCCGACTACACGCTCCGGCAGCGGGAGCGCTCCGACGAGGGCGACCTGGCCCACTGGACGCGCCGGCTGGCCGGCCTGCCCGAGGAGCTCCAGCTGCCCGTCGACCGGCAGCGCCCCGCCGTCCACGACCACCGGGCCGGCGCCGTCGACTTCACCGTCGACGCGGACACCCACCGGGCGCTGCGGGACCTGGCGGCCGCCACCGGCGCCACCGTCTTCATGGCGCTCCAGGCCGCCGTCGCCGTCCTGCTGTCCCGGCTCGGCGCCGGGGACGACATCCCCCTGGGCACGCCGGTCGCCGGCCGCGGCGACCCCGTCCTCGACGACCTGGTGGGCCTGTTCGTCAACACCCTCGTCCTGCGCACCGACGTCTCCGGCGACCCCACCTTCCGTACGCTGCTCGCCCGGGTCCGCGAGAGGGACCTCGACGCCTACGCCCACCAGGACCTGCCGTTCGAACGCCTGGTGGACGCCGTCGCCCCCACCCGCTCGACGGGCCGCCACCCGCTGTTCCAGGTGATGCTCGCCCACCAGCAGGCCCGGCCGCCCGGCCGGGACTTCGCGGGCCTGACCCGCACCGAACGCCGTGTCGACTTCCACACCGCGAAGACCGACCTGGCCTTCCACCTGTCCGAGAGGGCGGACGCCGCCGGCATTGACGGATCGCTCGTCTTCAGCACCGGCCTGTACGACCGCGAGAGCGCCCGGGAGACCGCCGAACGACTCGTCCGGCTCACCGCCGACCTGGCCCGCCACCCCGACCGCCCGGTCGGCGCCGCCGACGTCCTCACCCCGCGGGAGCGCACCCGGCTGCTGCGGGAGTTCAACGACACCGCCCACCCCATGCCCGTCACCACCCTCACCGCCCTGGTCGAGGAACAGGCCGCCCGCACCCCGCACCTCGTCGCCGTCGAGTACGGCACCCCGGACGGCCCGTCCCTCACCTACGCCGAACTCGACGCCCGCGCCAACGCCCTCGCCCACCGGCTGCGGGCCCTCGGCGTCGGCCCCGAGCGGTGCGTGGGCGTCCACCTCGAACGGTCGGTGGAGATGGTGGTGGGACTGCTCGCCGTCCTGAAGGCGGGCGGCGCCTTCGTGCCCCTGGAGCCGTCCTGGCCGGCCCGCCGGGTCGCCGAGGTGGTCCGGGGCGCCGCCCTGACGGCGGTGCTGGGCCGTCCCGGGGACACTGTGGAGGGCGTTCCCGTCACCGAGGTCGACCTCGGCGGCCCCGTCCCGGACGCCGCACGGCCCGACGTCACCGTCGACCCCGAGGGCCTCGCCTACGTCATCCACACCTCCGGCTCCACCGGCGTCCCCAAGGGCGCCATGATCCGGCACCGCGCCATCGCGCACCGGCTGCTGTGGCAGCGCGGCCTGCTCGGCTTCGGGCCGGACGACGCCACCCTCTTCAAGGCCCCGCTCGGCTTCGACATCTCCGTCAACGAGATCTTCCTGCCGCTGGCGCACGGCGGCCGCGTGGTCATCGCCGAACCCGGCCAGGAGCGCGACGCCGACCACCTCCTCGACACCCTCGAACGCCACCGCGTCACCTTCACCTACCTCGTCTCCTCGATGCTGGACCTCCTCCTCGAAACCGACGGCTTCGCCCGCCGCGCGGCGTCGCTGAAGCACCTCTGGTGCGGCGGCGAGGTCCTCACCCCGGAACTCTTCGCCCGCTTCCGCGCCGCGAGCGACGCCGTCATGTACCACGGCTACGGCCCCGCCGAGGCCACCATCGGCGTCAGCCACGTCGTCTACCGCACCGGCGCGGTCCGCGGCGCCGTCTCCATCGGCCGCCCCAACACCAACACCCACCTGTACGTCCTCGACGACCGGCTGCGCCCCGTCCCCGTGGGCGTCCCCGGCGAGCTGTACGCGGGCGGCGTCTACCTGGGCCGCGGCTATGTGAACGACCCGCGCCGCACCGCCGACCACTGGGTGGCCGACCCCTTCGGCCCGCCCGGCGAACGCCTCTACCGCACCGGCGACCTGGTCCGCTGGCGCCGCGACGGCACACTGGAGTTCCTGGGCCGCGCCGACCACCAGGTGAAGATCCGCGGCATGCGGGTCGAGCTGGAGGAGATCGAGGCGATCCTCGAACAGCACCCGGGCGTACGGCGCGGGGTGGTCGTGGTCCGTGAGGACTCCCCGGGCGTCAAACGCCTCGCCGGATACGTCCTGGCCTCCCCGGAAGCGGTGGACCCGCTGGCCGGCCGGCTGCGGGAACGGCTGCCCGAGCACATGGTCCCGGCCACGCTCACCGCCCTCGACTCCTTTCCGCTGCTGCCCTCCGGCAAGGTCGACCGGGCGGGCCTGCCCGCCCCCGCGCCGGTCGCCGCGGGCCCGGTCCGGGCGCCCGCCGACGACCGCGAGCGGCTGCTGTGCGCCCTGTTCGCCGAGGTTCTCGGCCTGCCCCGGGCCGGCGTGGACGACGACTTCTTCGCCCTCGGCGGCGACAGCATCGTCTCCATCCGCCTCGTCACCCTGGCCCGCCGTGCCGGTCTGGCCCTCAGCCCCCGCCAGGTCTTCCAGTCACCCACCCCGGCCGGCCTGGCCGCCGCGCAGGGGACGCCGGAGCCGGCCGGGTCCGCGGCGGCCGACGACCCGGTCGGCGAACTGGAGCCGACCCCGGTCATGCACGGCGCCCACGACGGCCTCGCCCAGGCCGTGCTGCTGGTGACCCCGGCCGGCCTCACCCGCCAGGGGCTCACCGACGTCCTCCAGGCCGTCCTGGACCGCCACGACATGCTGCGCGCCCGCCTCACCGACCCGTCCGCGGGCCGGCCCCGGCTCGTCGTCCCGCCCGAGGGCACCGTGCGGGCCGGGGAGGTGCTGGGCACCGACGGCGACGGGGACCTCGCGGAGCGGATCGCCGACGCGGCCGCCCGCCTGGACCCGCGCGCCGGCCGCATGCTCCGGGCCGTGTGGTCACCGCACACCCGCCGGCTCCTCCTCGTCGCACACCACCTGGTCGTCGACGGAGTGTCCTGGCGGATCCTCACCGCCGACCTGGCGGAAGCCTGGCGGGCGGTCGCCTCCGGCACCGCACCGCGCCTGCGGCGCACGGGCACCTCCTTCCGCCGCTGGAGCGCACTCCTCGCCCGGGAGGCCCGCACCCCGGGACGGACGGCCGAACTCCCCTGGTGGACGGGGACGTCGGCCGGGGCCCGTCCGCTCCTGGACCGGCCCCTGGACCCGGTCCGCGACACCGCGGCGACCCTCCGCGAACGGACCCTGGTCCTCCCCGAGGAGATCACCGCTCCGCTGCTGACGACGGTGCCCGCCGCCTACCGCGCGGCCGTGCCCGACGCCCTGCTGACCGCCTTCGCGCTGGCGGTCGCGGCCTGGCGGCAGGAGCGGCACGACCCGGCCGGACGGTCGCTGCTCGTCGCCGTCGAGGGCCACGGCCGCGCCGAGCACCTCGCCGACGGCGTCGACCTGTCCGCCACCGTCGGCTGGTTCACCACCGTCCACCCCGTCGCCGTCGACCCCGGCCCGCTCGACCTCGACGAGGCGCTCGACGGCGGCCCGGCCGCCGGAACGGCCCTCAAACGCGTCAAGGAACAGCTCCGCGCGGTCCCCGACCACGGCCTCGGCCACGGCCTCCTGCGCCACCTCAACCCCGGCACCGCACCCGAGCTGGAGAAGCTTCCCCGGCCCCAGGTCGGCTTCAACTACCTCGGCCGGTTCACCGCGTCGGCCACCGGCGAGGAACCCTGGGATCTGGCCCCCGAGGCACCCGTGCTGCGCGTGCCACCGGACCCCGGGCGGGCCGCGCCCTTCGGGCTGGAGATCAACGCCGTGGCCGTCGAGGACACGGGCGGCGTCCGGCTGCACGCCGTCGCGGCCTGGCCGGAGGCGTTCCTGGCACCGGAGGAGGCGGAGTCCCTGCTCGCGCTCTGGGAGAGGGCCCTGCGCGGGCTCGTCCGGCACACGCGGGACACCGCCGGCGGCCTCACCCCGTCCGACCTCCCCCTGGTCGACCTGACCCAGGAGGACATCGACGACTTCGAGAACGACTTCCAGGACTTCCCCGACGACGTGTGAGTGAGGGAGCGGAGGAACCGGTGACGCAACACCCCCCGACCGCGGACGACTTGCTCCGTGCGGTCATCGACACGTTCGACCCCGCGGAGCGACCGGGCGAGGACGACAGCCTCATCTCCTGGGGCCTGGACTCGATCACCCTGATGAGGATCGCCGGCGGCTGGCGCCGGCAGGGCGTCAGAATCGGCTTCGCCGAACTCGCCAAGGAACCGACGCTCAGGGCCTGGCGGACCCTGCTGGCCTCCCGCACCCGGGCCACCTCAACCCCCACCCCCGGTCTCGGCCCCGACCCCGGGCCGCAGGCCGGACCCGGACCCGAACCCGCCCCGGCGCCCGCCCCCGTCACCGCCCCGGACGGGCCGTTCCCGCTGGCCGTGATGCAGCACGCGTACTGGATCGGACGCGGTGAGGACACCACCCTGGGATCCGTCGCGGCCCACCTCTACGTCGAGTTCGACGGCACCGCCGTGGACCCCGCGCGCCTCGACACGGCCGTAGGGGCCCTCGTGGCCCGCCACGGCATGCTCCGCGCCCGGTTCACCGACGACGGCCGCCAGGAGATCCGGCCCGCGCTCACCCGCCCCGCCACGACCGTCCACGACCTGCGCGGCCTCGACGAGAAGGCGGTCACGACCCGCCTGGAGGAGCTGCGGCAGGCCTCCTCGCACGCCCGGCTGGACGTCGAGGGCGGCGAGGTGTTCTCCGTGCGGCTCTCGCTGCTGCCGGAGGGACGCGCCCGGCTCCACGTCGACGTCGACATGCTCGCCGCGGACGCGCTCAGCTACCGGGTCCTCCTCGCCGACCTCGCCGCGCTGTACGAGGACCCCGGCGCCGCCCTGCCGCCCATCCGCACCAGCTACCCGGCCTACCTCGCCGAGCGCGCGGACGTACGCCGGCTCAGCCGTGAGCAGGCGCGCGCCCGGTGGCGGCGGCGGGTGCCCGAGCTGCCCAGCGCGCCCGAGCTGCCCCTGGTCGCCGAGGCGGAGCGGGCCGACCCGACCCGGGTGACCCGGCGCCACCACTGGCTGCCGCCGGGGGAGAAGCGCCGGCTGACCGCCCGCGCCCACCAGCACGGGCTGACCCCCGCCATGGCGGTGGCGACCGCCTTCGCGGAGGTGCTCGCCGCCTGGAGCGGTCAGCCGCGCTTCCTGCTCAACGTGCCGATGTTCGACCGGCGCGGCTCGCACCCGGACGTCGACCTGCTCGTCGGCGACTTCACCAGCTCGGTGCTGCTGGACGTCGACCTCGGCGCCCCCGCGCCCTTCGCCGAGCACGCCCGGCGCCTCCAGGACCGGATGCACACCGACGCCGCGCACGCCGACTACTCCGGCGTGGAGGTCCTGCGCGACCTCTCCCGCGAGCGCGGCGAACAGGTCCTCGCCCCGGTCGTGTTCACCAGCGCGCTCAACCTCGGCGAACTGTTCGACGCCGGGGTGCGGCGGTCCTTCGGCGAGCCGGTGTGGATCATCTCCCAGGGCCCGCAGGTCCTGCTGGACGCCCAGGTCACCGAGGTCGACGGGGGTCTGCTGGTCAACTGGGACGTCCGCGAGGACGCCTTCCCCGCCGGGCTGGTCGACGCGATGTTCGCCGCCTTCCACGGGCTCGTCACCCGCCTCGGCACCGAGGACGAGGCCTGGGACCGGCCGGTGCCCGCCCTGCTCCCCGCCGACCAGCGCGAGGTCCGCTCCGCCGTCAACGCCACCGCCGGCCCGCGCGGGCACCGCCTGCTCCACGACGGCTTCTTCGCCCGGGCGGCCGCCAACCCGGAGGCGCCGGCGCTGCTGTGGGGGACGGACGGAGTGCTGACCCACGGCGAGCTGGCCGACCGCGCGCTGCGCTGCGCCGCCGCCCTCGCGGCCCGCGGCACCCGCCCCGGGGACACCGTCGCCGTGAGCCTCCCCAAGGGACCGGACCAGCTCACCGCCGTCCTCGGCGTGCTCGCCGCGGGCGCCGCGTACGTGCCGGTCGGGGTGGACCAGCCGCCCGCCCGCCGCGACCGCATCCTCGCCACCGCGGGCTGCCGTACGGTCCTCACCGACGGCCGCCCCCTGGCGGGACCGGACGGCCCGCACGCCCCGGACGCCCCGCGGCCGGACGTGCTGCCGGTCGCGGAGGCGGTGCGCGAGGCGCCCCTGCCGGAGCCGGTGCGGGTGGACGAGGAGCAGGTCGCCTACGTCCTGTTCACCTCCGGCTCCACCGGCGAGCCCAAGGGAGTCGACGTGCCGCACCGGGCGGCCGTGAACACGATCGACGACCTCAACGACCGGTACGCGGTGGACGCGTCGGACCGCTGCCTCGCCCTGTCCGCGCTGGAGTTCGACCTCTCCGTCTACGACGTCTTCGGCCTCCTCGGCGCCGGCGGCGCGGTGGTCCTCGTCGACGACGACGACCGGCGCGAGGCCCGCCGGTGGGCCGACCTGGTGCGGCGGCACCGGGTGACGCTCGTCAACTGCGTGCCCGCGCTCCTCGACATGCTGCTCCTCGCCACCGCCCCCGGCGAACTCGGCGGCCTGCGCGCCGTGCTGCTGGGCGGCGACCGGGTCGGCACCGACCTCCCCGCCCGGCTCGCCGAGCGGGCCCCCGGCTGCCGGTTCACCGGGCTCGGCGGCACCACCGAGACGGCGATCCACTCCACCGTCTGCGAGGTGACGGGCGGTCGGGTGCCCGCCCACTGGAAGGCGGTCCCCTACGGCACCCCGCTGCGCAACGTGCGCTGCCGCGTCGTCGACCCGCGCGGCCGGGACTGCCCCGACTGGGTGCCCGGCGAACTGTGGATCGGCGGCGACGGCGTGGCCCTCGGCTACCGGTCCGATCCGGACCGCACGGCCGAGAGGTTCACGGAGGCGGACGGTGTGCGCTGGTACCGCACCGGCGACCTCGCCCGCTACCGGCCCGACGGCACTCTGGAGTTCCTCGGGCGCCGCGACCACCAGGTGAAGGTCCGGGGCTTCCGCGTCGAGCTGGGCGAGGTGGAGGCGGCCCTCGCCGGACACCCCGCCGTACGGGGGGCCGTCGCCGGTCTCACCCGGGGCCAGGGCGTCCAGCTCGCGGCCGCGGTGGCCGCCGAGGCGGTCACGGAGGCGGATCTGCGGGAGTGGGCCCGGTCGGTGCTGCCGCCGCACATGGTCCCGGCCCGGATCGCGGTCACCGGGGAGCTGCCGCTGACGCAGAACGGCAAGCTCGACCGGCGGGCCGTGCGGGAGCTGTGGGCGGGGGACCACGACGGCGGGCACCGCGCGCCCGGCACCGCGCTGGAGTCGGTGGTCGCCGGCACCTGGGCCGACGTCCTGGGCGTCGAACGGGTCGGCCTCGACGAGGGGTTCTTCGCGCTCGGCGGCGACTCGGTGCTCGCCACCGTGATCGTGGCCCGGCTGCGTGAGGCGCTGGACACCTCCGAGGTGTCCGTCCGCTCCCTCTTCGCGAGCCTGACCGCCGGCGGTATGGCCGAGCGGCTGGCGGCCGAGGAGAGCACCCCCGGCCGGCTGGAACAGGTCGCCGCCCTGCATCTGGAGATCCAGGCGATGTCGGCCGAGGAGATCGACGCGGCGCTCGGCGAGGCGTAGGAGCGAGAAGGACGAGTGGGAAGGGAAGCAGCAAGAAGGACGAGCGGGAAGGAAAGAAGGAGGGGCCGCGGGGTGGACCGTACACCCCGAGGCCCCTCCGGCTCGGACGGGTCGCCTCGATCACCGGCCGCCGGTGGTCGCTAGTCGAACTTGGCGAACCCGGGCTCCAGGTTGTCCAGCGCCCAGGGGATGCCCAGCGCGGACGGGCTCCTGAGCTGGCTGACCGTCTCGACGTCGGTGACGACGTAGTTGTCCTTCTCCACCGCGGACATGCTCTTGACCAGCGCGCTCGCCTCGAACGCCTGCTGGAGGTCCTTCGTCGTGAATGCGATGACCACCAGATCGGCGTCCAGCCTGTCGAGTTGCTCGAAGGACAGCTCGCCGGTGGGGGAGCCGCTGACCGTCTTGATGTCCGTGATCGACGGGGTCAGTTTCAGCCCCAGCTCGCCCATCAGCTTCGCCGCGAAGTCGTCCTCGGAGGCGATCGTGTAGATCTTGGCCGGGGTGTTGCCGATGGACAGGGTGTACGTCTTGCCGTTCAGCCCCGGGTGGGCCGCCCTGACCTCGTCGATGGCGGCCTCGGTGCCGGCGACGACCTTCTCCGCCTCCTGCTGCTTGCCGACCGCCTTGCCCACCACCTGCACGTGCTCCTGCCAGGACTGCGCGCCCCACGCGGTCTCGTAGCCGATGGTCGGCGCCACCGCGGCGAGGTTCTTGTAGTCCTTGTCCAGCTGGAAGTCGGAGGTGGCCAGGATCAGGTCGGGCTGGAGCGAGGCCACCTTCTCGAAGTCGACGCCGTTGACGGTGTCGAGGAGCGTGGTCTTCTCCGTGTCGATCCGGTCCTTCAGCCATGGGTAGACGCCGTCGGCGGCGAAGGCGTCCTGGGTGATGCCGACCGGGGTGATGCCCAGCGCGTAGAGCGCGTCGATGTCGTCCGTGCCGCCGCCCCCGATCACCACCACGCGCTCCGGCGCCTTCGTGATCCGCGTGGAGCCGAACTTGTGCTCGATGGTGACCGGGAAGGCGGAGGAGGAGGTGCTCGCCTCGCCCGAGGCGCCCGACGCGCCGTCCTCGTCCTCCTCGACGGAGCCGCAGGCCGTCGCTCCGGCGGCCAGTATGACGGTGA
Source organism: Streptomyces sp. NPDC059895 (assembly GCF_042731035.1). Taxonomy (NCBI): domain Bacteria; kingdom Bacillati; phylum Actinomycetota; class Actinomycetes; order Kitasatosporales; family Streptomycetaceae; genus Streptomyces; species Streptomyces sp. NPDC059895. The sequence goes on along the minus strand of NZ_JBHWKO010000014.1, from coordinate 117,525 downwards.
GAAGGGTCGTGAGGAGCTTTCTCGACATGGGCATCCCTTTTCGCCGGTGCGGGAGGAGCCGTACGGCCGTCAGTAAAGCAAGGTAAGGCTTACCTTAGCAATGCGTTCTGGCCGAAGTCGCGGGCCGGGCGACTGATGTGACGTTTCCTCAGAACACCTGACCTCAGAACACCTGACTGAATAAGGGAGTTGAGGGAAGGGGGCGCCGGTGCCCGGCTCCGTCTCAGGGCCGGTCGGTGAGGTAGCCCCCCATCGTGCGGAAGTACTCGCCCGCCGCGTACTCCGTGCCGTCGTCCGTGCGCAGCCGCCGGATCACCAGCCCCCGGGACCGGCCGGTGTGCGCCTCGGGACCGGCCACGACGACCACGCCGTCGCCCTCCCGGATGAAGATCCGCCCCGGCGTGCCGCCGTAGCGGCCCTCCGAGACCGCGGCCGAGACGATCCGCAGCCGCTGACCCCGGTGGTGGGTGAAGGCGTTCGGGTACGGGTCCGACTGGGCGCGCACCAGCCGTTCCAGCCGCTCGGCCGGCCACCGCCAGTCGATGCGGCTGTCCTCGGGCGCCCTCTTGTGGAAGAAGCTCGCCCGGTCGCGGTCCTGCGGCACCCACTGCCCGGCGTCCCGGCCCGAGGCGATGAGGTCGAGCGATTCGCGCACGATCGGCGCGATCAGGCCGACCGTGCGGTGGAACAGGTCGGTCGCCGTGTCGGCGGGCCCGACCGGCACCGCGCGCTGCACCAGGATGTCCCCGGCGTCCAGTTCGGCGTTCATCCGGTGCGCGGTCACACCGACCCGCTCCTCGCCGTTGATCAGCGCCCAGATGAGGGGGGAGAAGCCGGCGTACGCCGGCAGCAGCGAGTCGTGGATGTTGAGCGTGCCGTGCGGCGGGAGGTCGAACAGCTCGGGCGGCAGCCAGGTGCGCCAGTTGTTGGCGACGATGATGTCGGGGCGGGCCGCGCGGACGGCGTCGAGGAGTTCGGGGTCGTCGGGGCGGTTGCGGAGCAGGACCGGGATGTCGTTCTTCTCGGCGAGTTCGGCGACGTTGTCGCCCCAGATCCTCTCGTAGGCGTGATCGCTCCTGGGGTGGGTGAGTACGAGGACGACCTCGTGCTCGGAGTCGAGCAGGGCCTGGAGTGTGCGGTGCCCCCAGGTCTGGTAGCCGAGCATGACGACGCGCAAGGCGGTTCTCCCCTCCGACGGCTCCATTGCAAGGTAAGGCTTACCTTATCTAACATGTGGCTGCCTGAGGGAGGCGATGCCACGGTGAAACCCCCACCGCATCTGGGATCGGACACCAGCCACGACATCCTCGGAATCGGCTTCGGCCCGTCGAATCTCGCCCTGGCCATAGCGATCGAGGAACACAACGCCGGACTCCCGCCCGAGCGGCGGCTCGACGCCCACTTCCTCGAACGCCAGCCGCGTTTCGGCTGGCACCGGGGCATGCTCATCGACGACGCCACCATGCAGGTGTCCTTCCTCAAGGACCTGGTGACGTTACGGAATCCGGCCAGCGACTTCAGTTTCCTGTGCTTCCTGCGCGACCGCGGCCGGCTCGTCGACTTCCTGAACCAGAAGACGCTCTTCCCGCTGCGCGTGGAGTTCCACGAGTACTTCGAGTGGGCCGCCGAGCGGATGCGCCACCTGGTGTCGTACAGCCACCACGTCGTCTCCATCGACCCGGTCCGGGACGAGTCCGGTGTCGTGACCTGCTTCGACGTCGTCTGCCGGGATCCCGAGCGGCCCGGCCGGACCCTGACCCGCAGGGCCCGCGACATCAGCGTGGCCGTCGGCCTCGAACCCCATGTGCCCCCGGGCGCCGAACTGACCGAACGGGTCTGGCACAACAGCGAGTTACTGCCCCGCGTCGCCGAACTGCGCGCACAGGGGCGGCCGGTGCGCCGGGCCGTAGTCCTCGGCGCCGGACAGAGCGCCGCCGAGACCGTCGACTACCTCCACCGCGCCTTCCCCGCCGCCGAGATCTGCGCGGTCTTCGCCAAGTACGGCTACACCCCGGCCGACGACAGCCCGTTCGCCAACCGCATCTTCGACCCGGAGGCGGTGGACGTGTACTTCACCGCGCCCTCCGAGGTGAAGCAGTCCCTGTTCGACTACCACCGCTCCACCAACTACTCGGTCGTCGACATGGACCTGATCGAGTCCCTGTACGCCACCTCCTACCGGGAGAAGGTCACCGGCGGGGAGCGGCTGCGCTTCCTCAACGTCTCCCGCATCCGCGACGTACGGCCGAGGGCCGACGCCTCGCTCGACATCGCCGTGGAGTTCCTGCCCACCGGCGAGGAGCAGGTGCTGGAGGCCGATCTGCTGGTGCACGCGACGGGATACCGCCCACGGGACCTGACGGCCCTGCTCGGCGAGGCGGCCAAGGTCTGTCTGCGCGACGACGGGGACGCCCTCCGGGTCACCCGCGACCACCGCGTGGAGACCGCGCCCGACGTCACCGCGGGCATCTACGTCCAGGGCGGCACCGAGCACACCCACGGACTGACCTCCACCCTGCTGTCCACCACCGCCGTCCGCGCCGCGGAGATCCACGGCTCCCTGCTGGACCGGCACGCCGCGTCCGCGTGACCCGGCCACCCGCGCCGGCCGTCCCACGGGCGCGCCCCATGGCCGGCCCCGGATCCCCGCCTCGTCGCACCGCCGCACCGCATCCGTCCGACCACCGCCCCGGCCCCGTCGCGGGCGGCGGCGCCGGCCCGACCCGCTCGCCGGCCCGGTCCGAACCCAGCGCCTCGCCGCCGTCCGACCGCCGTCCGACCACCGTCCGACCGCCGTCCGACCGCCGTCCGACCGCCGTCCGGCCGCGGCCCGCGGCCCGGCCCCGGTCGGCCGGGCCGGCCCACCCGCCCGGTCGTCCACGTCCCCTGCCCCCGACCGGGAGGCGTCGTGCCCCTCACCACCACCGGCGAACTGGTCACCCGGGCCCGCGCGGCCCGCACCGCCGTCGCCGCCTTCAACATCGTCACGCTGGAGCACCTCGAGGCCGTCGTCACCGGCGCCGAGTCCGTCCGCGCCCCCGTCGTCCTCCAGGTCAGCGAGAACGCGGTCAGGTTCCGCCGCGGACGGGTGCTCCCGCTCGCCCGTGCCGCCGCCACCGCCGCCGAACGGGCCGCCGTACCCGTCGCGCTGCACCTCGACCACGTCCGGAGCGACGCCCTGCTCCGGCAGGCCGCGGACGCCGGCTTCAGCTTCGTCATGTACGACGCCTCCCGCCTGCCGTACGAGGAGAACCTCGCCGCCACCCGGGCGGCCGTCGACTGGGCGCACGCCCACGGCCTGTGGATCGAGGCCGAGTTGGGAGAGATCGGCGGCAAGGACGGGACACCCCCGCGCGACGCCCACGCGCCCGGCGCCCGCACCGACCCCGCCGAGGCCCGCGCGTTCGTCACGCACTCCGGGGTGGACGCCCTGGCCGTCGCCGTCGGCAGCGTCCACGCCATGACCACGCGCACCGCGTCCCTCGACCACGACCTGCTCGGGCGGCTCGGCACCACCCTGGACGTGCCCCTCGTCCTGCACGGCTCCTCCGGCGTGCCCGACGAGGAGCTGCGGGCCGCCGTCGCGGGCGGCATCGCCAAGGTGAACGTCGGCACCGCCCTCAACCTGGCCCTGACGGGCGCGATCAGGCAGTACCTCCACACGCACCCGGACGCGGTCGACGCGCGCGCCTACCTGGACGCCGGCCGCGAGGCGATGGCCCGGACGGTCCGGCGGATCCTCACCGGCGTGGGGCTCACCCCCGCTTGACGGCCTTCAGCACCACGAACTTGCGGTCACCGGCGACCAGCCTGCTGTTGCCGAACAGCCGTCGCAGCTTCACGTGGTACCCGAGGTGCCGGTTGCCCACCACCCACAGCTCACCGCCCGGCCGCAGGGCGCGCCGCGCCCCGGTGAACATCCGCCACGCCGTGGCGTCCGTCGTCGCCTGGTGGGAGTGGAACGGCGGGTTGTTCAGGACGAGGTCGACGCTGCCGTCCGGTACGCCCGCCAGCCCGTCGCCGACCCGGAACTCCGCGTGCCCCGGCATTCCGTTCGCCTTGTACGTCGCCTCCGCCGAGGCCACCGCCTGGAACGACTCGTCGGTGAACAGCACCTCGGCCCGGGGGTCGGCCAGCGCCACCGCCGTCCCGACGATCCCGTTGCCGCAGCCGAGGTCGACGACGCGGCGCGCGCCCCGGGTGTCCGGCAGGTGCCCCAGGAAGAACCGGGTGCCGATGTCGAGCCGGTCGGCGCAGAACACCCCCGCGTGGTTGACGACCGGACGGCCGGAGAGCGGCCCGATGCCGTCGGGGAGGTCGTAGCCGTACGGCCACGGACTGGCGGGACGCTCCAGGGACGGGTCCGCAGCCGTGAGGACGAGTCGCGCCTTCTGCTCGGCGAGGGAGGTCCGGGTCGGGCCGAGGATCCGCTCGAACAACCGGAGCGTCGAGGTGTGGATCTCCTTCACCATGCCGGTCCCGACGACGACCGTGCCCGCGTGCACCGACGGCGCCAGCCGCAGCAGCTGGTCCTCCAGGAGCGCGAGGCTCTTCGGCACGCGCACCAGCAGTACGTCGATCCGGGCGGGCGGCGGGTCCTGGGTGGTCAGCAGCCGCACGGAGCCGGGTTCGGCGCCGTTGCGGGCGAGGTTCGCCCGGGTCGCCTCCTGCCCCAGCCAGGAGTCCGTGATCTGCGCCGGCCGGTGCGCGGCGAGCGCGGTCGCCAGCGCGCCCCAGCGGTCGCCGAGCACCACGACCGTCCCGGTCAGCGGGGTCCGCTCCGCGGCGAGGTGGCGCAGCAGGTACGCGTCGGAGGCGTCCCAGGCGCGCAGGCCGTCGCGCGGGTCCTCGGGGTGGCGGGCCAGCGAGAGCTCGCCCCACGGCGTCGTCATACGGTCGTCCATCGTGTGCCAAGGCTAGCCGAGCCGCAGCTCAGGCCCGCCGGGGGAGGATGGGGTCATGGACGGTGAGCTGTTCCCCCGCGAGCGCGCGCTGATCGCGCCGGGCGCGGTGCACGTTCCGGGCTGGCTGGACGCGACCGGCCGGCGGCGGCTCCTGGACGCCTGCCGCGAGTGGGCCCGGCCGCCCGCCGGCCTGCGCACGGTCCGCACCCCCGGCGGCGGCACGATGACCGCCCGCCAGGTCTGCCTCGGCTGGCACTGGTACCCGTACGCCTACGCCCGCACGGTCGTCGACGGCGACGGCACCCCCGTGAAGCCGTTCCCGGCGTGGCTGGGCGAGCTGGGCCGGCGCGCGGTGGCCGACACGCTGGGCCCCGAACAGGCCGGGCCGGCGGCGTACGACATCGCCCTGATCAACTTCTACGACGGCGACGCCCGCATGGGCATGCACCGCGACGCCGACGAGCGGTCCGACGCGCCCGTGGTCTCCCTCAGCCTCGGCGACACCTGCGTCTTCCGCTTCGGCAACACCGAGACCCGGACCCGCCCCTGGACCGACGTCGAGCTGCGCAGCGGCGACCTGTTCGTGTTCGGAGGGCCGTCGCGGCACGCCTACCACGGGGTGCCCCGGGTGCTGCCGGGGACGGCGCCGGCCGGGCTGGGACTGAGCGGGCGGCTGAACGTCACCCTGCGCGTCAGCGGCTTCCCGGGGGCCACCTGACCAGCGGATCATGGGAGACTCCCCCTCATGAGCGGCAAGGCGGACCCCCGGGCGGCGGGGGAAGGGACCACCTCCAGAACGCGGCTGGACCGGGGGCGCGGTGCGCTCGGACCCGCGTTGGAGCTCGTGCACACCGGACGGGCCCCCACCCGTGCGGTGCTCACCGCCGAACTCGGCGTCACGCGCGCCACCGCCGGCGCGGTCGCCGCCGAACTGGAGGCGCTGGGCCTGATCCGGGTCGACGCGCGGCCCGGTGCCGCCGCCGGCTCCCAGGGCCGCCCCTCCCACCGGCTCGAACTCGCCGAGGACGGTCCCGTCGCCCTCGCCGCCCAGGTGCACGCCGACGGATTCCGGGCCGCGCTGGTCGGCCTCGGCGGGCGGATCGTCGCGACGACGCCCGGCTGCGAGACCGTCGACGCCGACCCGGCCAAGGTGCTCGCCACCGTCGTGGAGGCCGGCGCGGAACTGCTGCGCGCCACCGGCCGCCGCTGTGTGGGCGCCGGACTCGCCGTGCCCTCCGCGGTCGCCGCACCCGAGGGCCTGGCCCTCAACCCGCTGCACCTGGCCTGGCCGGTCGGGGCGCCCGTCCTGGAGATCTTCGCCGAGCGGGTGCGCGCGGCCGGCATCACCGGCCCGGCCTTCGCCGCGAACGACGTCAACCTCGCCGCCCTCGCCGAGCACCGGCACGGCGCCGGGCGCGGCGCCCGCGACCTGCTGTGCGTGGCGACCGGCCACCGCGGGGTCGGCGGCGCGCTGGTGCTCGACGGGCGGCTGCACACGGGCAGTTCCGGGCTCGCCCTGGAGGTCGGCCACCTCACCGTCAACCCCGAGGGCCGGCCCTGCCACTGCGGCAGCCGCGGCTGCCTCGACGTCGAGGCCGACCCGCTGGCCCTCCTCACCACCGCCGGCCGCCGGCCCGGCCCGGAGGGCTCCCTGCTCCAGCAGGCCAACGAACTCGTCCGCGAGGAGTACGCCGACCCGGTCGTCCGCATGGCCGTCGAGGCCCTCATCGACCGGCTCGGGCTGGGCCTGGCCGGCCTGGTGAACATCCTCAACCCCGACCGGATCATCCTCGGCGGGCTGCACCGCACCCTCCTGGACACCGACCCCGACCGCCTCCGCGCGGTCGTCGCCGACCGCAGCCTGTGGGGCCGTAGCGGAGGCGTCCCCATCCTGGCCTGCTCCCTCGACCACAACAGTCTGGTCGGCGCCGCGGAGCTGGCCTGGCAGCCGGTGCTGGACGACCCGCTGGAAGCGCTGAGCCGGGTCTGAACACCCCTGTCCGCCGCGGGGTGCCCGGCGGCGGACGGTCACGCCCCCTGAGCCGGCCGCCCGCGCAGCCGGTCCGGCGTCGCCCCGCCACGGCGCACACCGCGGCGCGGTCCCGCCCGCCGCCCTTCCGGCGGGACGCCTGCGAGCGCGGTGCGGACGGCGTTCACCACTGCCGGCCCCCGGACAGCACGGCCCGCCCCGGCGCCGACACGTGCAGCACCTGGAACAGGTCGCCGCCGCGCACCGCGCCGGGTTCCGCGTGCTCCCACAGCGAGAAGTGCACGGTCTCCCAGCGGCTGGTGTCGACGGCCGCCGCCGCGAGCACCGCCCCGTCCTCCCGCGCGAGCCGCCCGGCCTCGTCCGCCGCCTCCCGCGCCACCTGCGCGTACTCCACCCCGTCCGGCACGGGTCGGCGGTGCCGTACGGCGAACCGGGCGGGTGCGCCGGCGGCGACGCCCTCCTCGTACGCGAGGCCCGTCCACTGCCGGACCGCCGGACGCCCGAAGTCGTCGCTCAGCCCCTGGAAGGGGCCGCCCCACAGGAAGGCGTTCATGCCCTCCACCGTGTTCCACAGGTAGAACGGCGCGTACTGGTCGACCGGCGAGCCGTGCACCCCGCGCTCGCGCAGGAGGTACGCCTTGAGGCCGAGCCCGGCCCAGTCGTCGAGCCTGTGCCCGACGCGCGACACTCGGGCGCGGATCAAGTCCGTGTCGTAGTCGGCGGGCAGCGTCACCGCGTACTGCATGGCGTGCATCGGGATCGGACTCCTCGTGAGGCGGGGCGGTCGTACGGCCGGAGGCACCGGGCGGGCGGACCGGGGTGCCGGGCGGGGGCGCTGGGCGGGCGGAGCGGGGTGCCGGGCGGGGCGCTGGGCGGGCGGACCGGGGTGCCGGGCGGGGCGCTGGGCGGGCGGACCGGGGTGCCGGGCGGAGGTGCTCGGGGGCCGGGCAGGTGGCACAGGGCGAAGGTGCCCGCCGGTTGGTCCGGGGTGCCGGGCGGCGGGTGGTTCCTGGCGGGTGGTCCGGGGTGCCCGAGGGGTGTTCCCAGCAGGCGACGGGAGGCGGGCGGCAGGTGGTTCCTGGCGGGTGGTCGGGCGTGCCCGAGGGGCGTTCCTAGCAGGCGGCACGGGAGGCGGGCGGGGAGGACAGCAGGGACAGCAGCCCCCGGACGCCCGCGTCGAAGGCGGCGGGTGAGCCCGAGGCGCGGGCGAGCACATAGCCGCCCTGCACGGTCGCGACCACGGCCGCGGCGATCTCCTCGCCGTCCAGCCCGGGCCCGAAGTCGCCTCGCGCCTTGCCCTCCTCGACGATCCCGGCGAGCCGCCCGCGCAGCCAGCCGATCGTCTCGTCGACCGGTGCGCGCAGTTCCTCGTCGGCGACGACGTCCGGATCCATCGTCAGCCGACCGAGGGGACAGCCGCGTAGTACGTCCCGCTCCCGCAGCAGATACGCCTCGATCCGCTCGTACGGCGTACCCGGCCCGCCGAGCACGCCCTCGGCCGAGGCCCGCATCTCCTCGGCCGTCCTGCGGATCGCCGCCGCGGCGAGATCGGGTTTGCCCCGGAAGTGGTGGTACATGCTGCCCTGCCCGGCGCCGGCCCGCTCCAGGATCGCCTTGGGGCTGGTGCCCACATAGCCGCGCTCCCAGAGCAGCTCCCGGGTGGACTCGATCAGTCGCTCCGACGTGCTCATACACCGAACAGTACATACCAGTAGGTACAGAAGTCGACCTCTGCCGCCCCGGCCTCGGCGTACCGCCCGGGACGCCCCGACGGGGGCGGAGGGGACACCGCCAGGCGTGGTGAGGGCATGCGCCGCCGAGGCACCGTCGGGGGCCGGCCGGGCGCCGCCGGGTCAGCCGACGGCGGCCGACCGGGCGGGAGCGTGCGCCGGAGCGCGGTCGTCGACCGCGACGACCTCCGGGAACAGGCGCGCACCCTGCTCGCCGGCCGCCCGGCGCGGCGGACGTGCCGCGCGGTCCCGTGCCGCACCGAGGGCCGGCAGTGTGAACCACACGACCTTGCCGGACTCGCCGTCCGGCCGTGCTCCCCAGCTCTCGCTGACCGCGGCCACCATCGCCAGGCCGCGCCCGCACGTGGCGAGGGCGTAGGGGTCCGTGACGTGCTCCACCACGGGAAGCCGCGGGTCGTGGTCACGCACGGAGACGGTGAGCCGGCCGAGCAGCAGTTCCATCTCCACGGTGCACGTCTTGTCGGGCTGGGCGTGCCGGTGGACGTTGGTCAACAGCTCCGTCACACCGAGCGCGGCCCGGTCTATGAGGGGATCCAGATGCCAGTAGCGCAACTGCGCCGATACGATTCTGCGGACCTGGCCGATCCGCGACGGCAGGGCTTGAAGCTCCACCGTGCAGTGCCTGCTTGGGTTGCTGATCACGGCTGCGACTCCCCGACGTGAGGTCCGGAAGAACACGGAGTTCGGATCGATCGGAGCAGTGCGTCTGCGCGAGGCGGCCGCCTGCTGTCGTGGCCGGCGGGCTGGTTCGCAGCGTTATCGCCGGTAAACCCAGAGTGACGTGAGACCAGCGTGACGCAAGGTTCCCCGGACCGCAACTCGCCGTCATGGGCCCGTCACCCTGCGCGGCCGGCTCAGTCGCCGCGGCCCGCCGCCCGGCGTACCGCCTCGATGAACCGGCTTGCCGCGGGCGGCCCGGGCTCTCCCGGTGCCGGGTCGTGGTCACCGAGGGTGAGCAGGTACCGCTGGCCGTTGAGGTCGGCCAGCGCCCGGTCGTCCGGCGCGAACCACGGCCGCGAGGCGCGTACCGCCTGCACCGGAGCGCTGTCGATCTCGCTGCCGTAACTGGTGAGCAGCTCCAGCCGGCCGTCGCTGATCCGGACCTGTCCGGCCCGGGTGAGCGACCGCAGCCGCTTGCCGATCCGCACGCCCTTCGCGGTGAACTCCGGCTCCGCCATGCCCGCCCCCTTGCCCGTGGGTGTCCCGGCCCGCGTCCCGCGCCTCCTCCGGCGTGCTGCCACGCGGGCCGGCACCAGCTCGTGTCGTGATCCAGTGTGCGCCCCCGTACGGGACCTTCGTCCCGCCGGGTGCAGTCTGCCCGCGCGGGACGCCGAGCACCAGTACGTGCGACACGCGGTCCGGGGGCGGCCGGAGCACTCGCGCGAATGCGCCCCCGCCCGGCCCCCACCCGGCGCGGCCGCCCGGCCCCCGATCGGCGCGCCCCGCTCGCCCCCAGGGCCGCCTTTGAGCCGCTCAAAGCGGTGTTTATGCAGGTGGGAAGCGGTGTGAAAGGTGCTTATGATCGAACCGTCGGCCGCCCGAGGGGCGTCGGCGCGCAGCACGAAGGAGCACCGCCGTGACCGTCCCCGCGCAGAGCCCGACCGGCGCCACCCTCGACGTCGACCGCAGCGATCCCGCCTACCGCACCTGGCTGAAAGAAGCCGTCCGCAAGGTCCAGGCCGACGCCAACCGTTCGGCCGACACGCATCTGCTGCGCTTCCCGCTGCCCGAGAGCTGGGGCATCGACCTGTATCTCAAGGACGAGTCGACCCACCCCACCGGCAGCCTCAAGCACCGCCTCGCCCGCTCCCTCTTCCTCTACGGCCTGTGCAATGGCTGGATCCGGCCGGAACGCCCGGTGATCGAGGCGTCCAGCGGCTCGACGGCCGTCTCCGAGGCGTACTTCGCCCAGCTGATCGGCGTGCCCTTCATCGCCGTCATGCCGCGCACGACGAGCGCAGAGAAGATACGCCTGATCGAGTTCCACGGCGGCCGGTGCCACTTCGTGGACGACTCACGGAAGATGTACGAGGAGTCCGCCCGCCTCGCGGGGGAGACCGGCGGTCACTACATGGACCAGTTCACCTACGCCGAACGGGCCACGGACTGGCGCGGCAACAACAACATCGCCGAATCCATCTTCCGGCAACTGGCGTTGGAGCGGTTTCCCGAGCCCGCGTGGATCGTCGCCACGGCCGGCACCGGCGGCACCTCGGCGACCATCGCGCGCTACGTCCACTACATGCAGTGCGACACCCGCGTGTGCGTCGCCGACCCCGAGAACTCCTGTTTCTTCGACGGCTGGACCACCGGCGATCCGGACGTCACCTGCGACCGCGGCTCCCGCATCGAGGGCATCGGCCGGCCCCGTATGGAACCGAGCTTCGTCCCCGGCGCCGTCGACCGGATGATGAAGGTCCCGGACGCCGCCGGCGTCGCCGCGGTCCGCGCCCTGGAGCGGGTCATCGGTCGCAGGGCGGGCGGCTCGACCGGTACCGGCCTGTGGAGCGCGTTCAAGATCGTCGCCGAGATGGCGGCCGAGGGGCGGCAGGGCAGTGTGGTGACCCTGCTGTGCGACCCCGGCGACCGCTACCTCGACAAGTACTACTCCGACGCCTGGCTCACCGGACAGGGCCTGGACATCACCTCGTACAGCGCGGCGATCGACACACTGCTGGCGACGGGCGTCTGGCCGCACTGAGGGCCCCGGAAGAGCGTGACCCGCGCTCGGGCCCGAGCGCGGACGTCCACGGACGGTCCCGCTGATCCGCGCTCCTCGGCACGGATCCCCGCCACGGTCCCGCGAGTCTCCGCCGGCGCCGTCCGAAACCCCGTCAGGTGTCCGTGTCCGAATCCGAGTCCGTGTCGGGCTCGCCCGCGACCACCAGCCGCCGCAGGTGCTCGGAGACCTCCGCGCGGGCCTCGTCCGGCAGGCCGGAGTCCGTCACCAGCGTGTCGACCTGCTCCAGCGCCGCGAAGGAGCTGAGCCCCACCACACCCCACTTGGTGTGGTCGGCGACCACCACGACCCGGCGCGCCGACTGCACCAGACGCCGATTGGTCTCGGCTTCCGCCAGGTTCGGCGTCGACAGGCCGGCCTCGGCCGATATCCCGTGCACCCCGAGGAACAGCACGTCGAAGTGGAGCGCCGCGATGGCCTGGTCGGCCACCGGCCCCACCAGGGAGTCCGACGGGGTGCGCACGCCGCCGGTCAGCACCACCGTGGCCGCGCCCTGCCGGGGACCCGCCGCGCGCTGGGCGACGTGGAAGACGTCGGCCACCCGCACCGAGTTGGTCACCACCGTCAGATCCGGCACGTCCACCAGCCGGTGCGCGAGCGCGTACGTGGTCGTGCCGCCCGACAGCGCGATGGCGCTGCCCGGCACGACCAGGTCCGCCGCAGCCCGCGCGATGTCCTCCTTGGCGGTCAGCTCCAGGCCCGACTTCGCCTCGAAACCCGGCTCGTGGGTGCTCGCCTCCACCACCGGTACCGCGCCGCCGTGCACCTTCTCGAGCATGCCCTGCCGGGCCAGCGCGTCGAGGTCGCGGCGCACGGTCATGTCCGACACGCCGAGCTTGCGCGTCAGCTCGTTGACGCGGACGCCGCCACGGCGCCGGACCTCGTCCAGGATCAGGGCACGGCGCTGCTCCGCGAGGAGGTTCTGATTCTCACTCACGTCCGCTCCGGTCCTCTCGCCTCAAGCCGATCCGCTCCGTCCGACACACCCCGCGCACCTGCGACGACGGCGCCGTCACGCCGGTCGCCGGGTGAGCGGGCGTCCCATCCTCGCACGGGCCGGTGCGGGCCGCGCCACCACCCATCCGACGCGCACATGCCATCGCCGGACCGTACATCGGTTCCGTTCCTCACACGGATCGGCGGAGATTCGGTGACGACACGTGTGCGCGGGCCCCCGAACGGAGAACCTGATGCCCGCACGCACACAGAGACCGACACAGCGTCACGGGGGAAGTGCGAGACAGTGGAACGTGTCCACGAACGGGACGGCATCCGCCGGCCGACCGGAACAGCCCTGGAACTCCTGGTGCACGGCGTGGGCGGGGCCACGCCCGACAAGATGCTCAACGACCCGCGCACGGTGCGGATCACCGGCGACGACACGGCCGCCGTGTTCCGCCGCGCCGACGACGTGGACGCCGACCGGGCCGGCGACGCGACCGGCGGCCCCCGGCAGCGGCCGGTCCCCGAGGCCTACGTCTGGTGCAACCTGACCTCCGGCAACGGCACACGCGCCCTGTGGCTCCTGCTGCTGCCGTTCATGGTCGTCAACCTCGCCCACTGGATGCGCCCCGCCGCCCGGGAACGCACCCGCGGGGTCCGCCTCTACGGGCTCCTGGTGCGGCTCGCCGGCCTGACCCTGACCGTGCTGCTCGTCGCCGCGGCCTGCGAGGTCGCCCTCGACCTGACGGCCTGGCAGTGCGCGGGCACCCGCGCCTGCGCCGAACGGCACTCCTGGCTGGGCTTCCTGTCGCCGGACGTCAGGGACGGCGGCTGGTGGACCCGGCCCGGCCGCCGCCTCGCCCTCGCCGCCCTGGTCCCGGCCGCCCTCACCGGCCTGCTGTGGTACCTCTCCCACCGCACCTGGCGGGCCTACGAGTCCCAGGAGCCCCTGGGCGGCAGGCCCGAGCCCGAGGACGTGCTCGGCCACACCGCGCTGGGCCGCCCCGGCTTCTGGTACGGGCGCCGCCTGGTCGCCCGGCTGCGGGCGGCGCACACCGCGGCCGGCCTGCTCACCGTGGCCGCCGCGGTCGGCACGGCCGCCGCCCGCCAGGACCACCGCCCGGGCGGCCCCGCCCTCCTCGACGTCCTCGGCCGGCTCCTGGAGACCTCCCTGGCCGCCGGAGCCCTCGCCACGGTCTGGGTGGTGTGCCGCCGCGGCCGCAGCGAACACCGCCTCGACCGCCGGCTCGACGCCCACCTGGTGCGGATCCTGCCCCTGGCCGCCCTCGTCCTGCTCGCCCTCACCCTGGTGTACGCCGGCTGGCACCGCCCCGGCTGGACATCGGCCGGACGTCTCCCCGGCGACGCGGCGTTCGGTGCGATCGCCCTGTTCCAAGGCGCCCTGGTGCTCGTCCTGGCCGTCGTCGCCGCCGTCCTCCACCGCGCCGCCGGCCCCGACCCGCAGGGGCGCGCCGCGCTCCGGGGCCTCGGCGGTCCCGCCGTCGTGATGCTGGCCTGCGCGCTCGGTGGCGTGATGTCCGGCGGGGTCTCCCAGCGCGTCTCCGACTGGCTCGACGGCACCGGCACCTTCCTCGCCGGCCCGCCGGTGCTGCTGACCTGGCAGGCGTCCGTGATCCCGGTGCTGCTGATCGTGCTGGGCGTGCTGGGCGGTCTGCTCGGCCGGAGCGCCTGGAGCCTGACGCGGACCGAGCGCACGGCAGTGGCCCGTGAGTACGGTGCCGACCCGGGCGACCCGGCCCGCACCCAGCGCATCGCCCGCGCCCGCGCCATGGCCACGCTCACCGACCGCGCCCCGCTCCTCGTCGGTGTCACCTCCGCCACGACCCTCCTGCTGGGCGCGGGCGCCCTGGCCGGCGCCTTCACCACGGGCAGGACACCCAGCCGGGCCGCCGAGGGCGCCCCCTCCTTCCTCCAGGGCGCCGCCCAGACCGGCCAGGCGCTCGGTTCCTGGCTGATCGGGCTCGGCTTCATACTGTTCGTCACCTGGGGCAGGCGCGCCTACAAGGACGCCTCCGCACGACGCACCATCGGCATCCTCTGGGACGTCGGCACCTTCTGGCCCCGCGCCGCCCACCCCTTCTCGCCGCCCTGCTACGCCGAGCGCGCGGTGCCCGACCTGACCTGGCGCATGGCCACCTGGACCCGTGCCACCGGCGGCCGCCTGGTCATCTCCGGCCACTCCCAGGGCAGTGTCCTCGCGGCGGCCGCGGCCTGGCAGCTGAGCGCCGCCGACCGCGGACAGGTCGCCCTGCTCACCTACGGCTCCCCGATCGAGAGGCTCTACGGCCGCTGGTTCCCGGCCCACTTCGGCCCGGCCGCGCTCAAGGCCCTGCACGAGGACGTCGACTGCTGGCGCAACCTCTACCGGCTCACCGACCCCATCGGCGGCCCCGTCCGGCTGCCCGGCGGCGGCCGCGGGCCCGAGGTGGACCGCGCGCCCCTCGCGGACCCGCTCGCCTACGGACGTACGGAGCACCACCCCCTGCCCGCGCCCGTGCTGGGCCACTCCGACTACCAGGCGGACCCGGCGTTCGCGGAGGAACGCGAGCGGCTGCTGGCGCGGCTGTGCCCCGTGGTGCCCGCGCAGGGCGGCGAGCCGCGGGAGCGGGAACGGTCCTGACACCCCTGCGGCCCGCCGTCCGGGCGGACGACGGGCCGCAGGCCGGGCCGTGGGCTGGGAGGACGGGCAGGGTCAGTGCAGCTCGGGCAGGTCCTCCGCGTACACCAGCGTCAGATCGTCGGTGGTCGGATCGGCCACCTGAGCGACCCGGCTGGCGTGCCGCTCGACCATCGCCTCGAACGTCTGGCGCGCGGTGCGGCCGTTGCCGAAGGCGGGGCCCTTCGGGATCTCCGTGAAGTACTTCAGCAGCGCCTCCTCGGCGCCCGGCGCGAGCCGGTACTCGTTCTCCTCGGCCTGCTGCTGCACGATCCGCAGCAGCTCCTCGGGGCCGTAGTCGCCGAAGGTGATGGTCCGGGAGAACCGGGACGCGACACCGGGGTTGACCGTCAGGAAGCGTTCCATCTCGGCGGTGTACCCCGCGACGATCACCACCACGGAGTCCCGGTGGTCCTCCATCAGCTTCACGAGCGTGTCGATGGCCTCCTTGCCGAAGTCCCGCCCGGCGTCCTCCGGCGACAGGGCG
This sequence comes from Streptomyces sp. NPDC059895, assembly GCF_042731035.1. Classification (NCBI taxonomy): domain Bacteria; kingdom Bacillati; phylum Actinomycetota; class Actinomycetes; order Kitasatosporales; family Streptomycetaceae; genus Streptomyces; species Streptomyces sp. NPDC059895. The sequence continues at coordinate 102,034 of NZ_JBHWKO010000014.1, read as the reverse complement.
TACGCCTCGTCGATGAAGAGCACGCCGCCACGGGCCCGTTCGAAAGCCTCCTGGGTGCGGATCGCGGTGGAACCGATGTGCTCGCCGACCAGGTCGACCCGGGACACCTCGACCAGATGCCCCTTCTCCAGGACGTCCAGCGCGGCGAGGATCTCGCCGTACAGGCGCGCGACGGTCGTCTTGCCGGTGCCGGGGGAGCCGGTGAAGACCAGGTGGCGCTTGACCGAGGCCGCCTTCAGACCGGCCCGCTGCCGGCGCCGGCCCACCTCGATCATGTCGGTCAGCGCCCGCACCTCCCGCTTGACGCTCTCCAGGCCCACCAGCGCGTCGAGCTCGCCGAGGACGTCCTTCGGGGTCCGCGCCGGCTGCTCCGCGGCGGCCGACGCCGCCCCCGGTACGTCGGCCCGTTGCCCGGGGACCGCCCCGAGCAGGCCCGCCGACGGGACCGTCGTCTGCGCGGCCGTCTCCCGCGCCGTCTCCGGCGGAGTGCGCGGGCCGGCGCTCTCGTCGCCCGTGCAGTCCTCGACGACGGGCCCCGCGCCGGCCGCCGCGTCCGGTCCGCCGTCGGCGAACTCGTAACCGCCCCGCGTGCAGCGCTCGGTGCGGCACTTGCGCAGGGTCGTACGGCAGCCGTCTATCACGTGGAAGCCGTAGCCGCCGCTGTTGGTCACGCGGCAGTTCAGGAAGCTGCCGCGGCCCCCGGCCGACACGTAGAACCCGGCCTCGGCGGGGGAGTCGACGGTGCAGCGCTCGATGGTGGGGTCGGCGCCCTTGGTGACGATCACACCGGTCTGGGTGGCGTCGATGCTGCAGCTGTTGAGGGTGCCGCCGCTGCCGTGGTCGCGGAACCAGGCGCCGGTCCCGGCGTCCCGGATGCGGCAGTCGTCGAGCTGGGCGGTCGCGCCGTCGCTCACCGACACGGCCGTGTTGCGCACCTGGGACAGGTCGCTGTCGACGACGTCCGCGCGTGAACCGCGGTCGAGGACGAACAGCGCGTCCGGCACGTCGTGCACCCGGCAGGAGTCCAGGACCACGGTGGCGCCGTCACTGACCCAGACGGCCGGGTAGTCACCGGTGCTGTCGAAGATCTCGCACTGGTTGGCGTCCACGCGTGTGCCCGGATCCCATACCGACAGGCCGTTGCGCCCGAACCGGCTGACCGTCGTCCGGGTGAGCGTCAGCACGGAACGCGACCTCAGGTCGACCGCGTTCTCCGGGATGTCGTGGATGCGGCAGTCGGCCAGGGTGAGCACGGCGTCCGTGTCGAGTGTGACCCCGTCGGCGGTGGTGCGGTGGACATCGCAGTCGATGAGGTGCGCGGTGGCCCGTGCGGTGATCTGCACGCCACTGCCACGGACCTCGTACACCTCGCAACCGACCGCCTCCAGGGCCGAGTTGTCGCCGGTCGCGCTCAGTCCGGCGCCCGAGGCGTGGTGCACCCGGCAGCGCTCCAGACGGGGGTGGGCGCCGCCGCGCACCGCGACACCCGCCTGCCCGGCCGCGACGACCTCGCACTCCTCGAAGACACCGCCGCCGCCGTCGACCACTGCGATGCCGATGCCGGCCGGGTTGTCGACGGTGCACCGCCGCACGGTCGGGCGGGCACGGCCCCGCACCTCGATGCCGGCCGCGGACCGCGTGACGACCCGTACGTCCAGCAGCTCGGGGGTGCCCTCCTCGACGAGCACCGCGGGCGCCGCCGCGTCCTGGCCCTCCACGTGCAGGTCCTGCACCACGGCCGAGGCACGCACGGTCAGCGGCACCCCGTCCGGCGGCGCGATGCGCACGGATCCGGGGGAGCCCTCGGGACCACGCAGGGTCACGGCCCGCTCCACCACGAGGTTCTCCCGGTAGGTGCCGGGGGCGATGGTGAGGACGTCGCCCTCGGCCGCGGCCTCCAGGGCGGCGGCGAGCGAAGCGTACTCACCCGTGCGGCGCCGCCACCGCGACGTGCCGGTGTGCGTCACCTGGACCGTGCCCTGTGCCATGGCGTTGCTGTGCCCCCACCTCGGTCGTGCTGATGGCTCGTTCGCCTTCGGGGCGTGCGCCCCTAGGGATCCCTCGCGCGCGGGTCGTGCCGAATGCGTCGGCCGGTCCACCGTAGCGTGCGCGGGGGCGGTGGGTTGACCACAGACGCGACACTGTCAGCTACCAGTGCCGGTACGGCCCCAATCCGGGCCCGCGCGGTCCCACGCCTGGTCCCAACGGGCGTACCGGCGCCGGACCATGCGCCACACGATCAGTCTTCGTCCGGCCTCCACCACACCGGCGGCGAGCAGCGCGGCACCGAACCCGGCGAGGACCGCGTGTGTCGTCGCCGTGGTGGAGTCGAGCGGACGGGCCACCAGACGGCCGTGGGTGTCCGTCCATATCGCGAAGTGGTCGCCGCGGTGCGTGGACTCCAGGCCCGCCAGGACCGTGCCGTGGCGCGCCGTGCCGTCCGGGGCGGTCCAGTCGGCGATCACCCGGCTGCGGAGGTCCCGCCCGGAGGCGATCTCGGGATCCGCCTCCACCAGCGGTCCCTCGAGCTTGCGCACGACGGTGGCCGTCACCAGGTGCCGGGCCGCGTGCTGGGCGCGGACCGACCGCTGCAACGCGTCCTGGGCGACAGCGCCGGTGAGCGAGCCGACGACGGGCGCGCCGATGAGGATCAGGAGCAGCGCGGACAGGGCGAGCCACGCCTCTACCAGATCCGTCGTACGGCGCAGCGGATTGTGCCGCCAGTGCCAGAGCCCACCGATCACCCGCACCGTCCGCACCCCCTTTCCGCTCCGTGATAACCCCCCGCCGGGCCGTTCACGCGCGGGACGGGCCGAAGAGAGAGGCACATCACCCGCGGCCGCGGCGCGTCGTGGACGTCCGGGAACGTCTCACCACAGCGAACGGCCAAGGGGGCGGCGGAGGTTCCCGCGGCCGTCCGCCGGTGCGGAACCCGCCGACTACGCGACGACCGTGACCGGATCGCCGACCCGGACGGTGCCGCGGGACAGGGGCACCAGGTTCTGCCCGAAGATCAGCTTGCCGCCGAGGCGGCGGTGCCGGCCCAGGGTGTGCAGGGGCTCCCTGCCGCGGCCCGCGGTGGCCTGGTCGGTCGTGGTCACGACGCACCGCCCGCAGGTCTTGGCGACGCGGAAGTCGACCTCGCCGATCGTCAGGCGGGTCCAGCCGTCCTCCGCCCACGGGTCGGTGCCCGCCACGACCAGGTTCGGCCGGAAGCGGTTCATCGGCAGCGGGCCCTCCGCGGCGTGCTCGCCCTGTGCGATCAGCGCGTTGAGGGCGTCGAGAGAGGCGCTGGCGGTGACGAGGAGCGGATAGCCGTCGGCGAACGTGACCGTCTCGCCCGGCAGCGCGTACGCGGGGTCGACGGGGCGGCGCGTGGCGGGATCGTCCATGTGCACCAGCCGGACGTCGGCGCCCAGGTGCGCGCTGCACCAGGCGTGCGCGGCCTCGTCGGCGAGGACCCCCTCCACCTTGTCGCGGAAGATCGCCAGCGAGACCGTCCCCACCGGCTCGGGCACCCGCACGGTCAGCGGTTCGAGTCCGGGTGCGGACAGACGAAGGCCGCCACCGGGCAGAAGCTCGGCGGCGGCCAGCGCGAGGCGCGGCTGCTGGCGTTGGGTGACGACCTTGCCCCCGTCGTCGATCAGCGCCCAGCGTCGGTCTCCGGCCAGACCCCAGGGTTCCACGACGGCCTCCCGGGGTGACTGGGCCCGGAACGCCTTGACCGGATGAACGTGGATCGACAGCAGCTGCGCATTCCCCATGAGCCCATCCTGCCAGGTGGCGCGGACGGTCCCCGGGTCGGCTCAGTAGCCCCGGTACTGCTGGTTGCCGTACGGGTCCTGGTACTGGGGGGCGGCGGGCCGGGGCGCCGCGGGGCGCATCGCCTCGTAGCCCATGCCGGGCGCGGCAGGGCGCGGCTGCTGCGCCTGCGGGCCGGGGTAGCCGCGCGGCGCGGTGGCCTGCGGCGGGATGTAGGCCGCCGGGGCCTGCTGCAACGGGGCGGGCTGCTGGGTCTGCGGGTAGCCGTAGGACGGCTGGGACGGTGCCGCCGGGAGGGCGGGCAGCGCCGACGGCAGCGCGGGCAGGTTGCTGCCCGTGTCGTAGGCGGCGGGGACCCGGATCGGGGCGATCTGCGGGGTGCCCCGCTCGGCCACGAGCGAGTCGTAGATCGGGGTGTCCGGGAAGGAGGCGGAGTAGTAGCCGCCGCCATAGGTGGAGCGGGGGGAGGTCATGGCACATAAGTTAAGCCCACGATGTGCTGGTTGGGGAGACCGATAAGAGGGTTGTTTTCCGTGTCGGCGGTGACCTTGGATCCTCAATGCGAGCGAACTTGGGAAAAAGGGGCGGCATTCACGGTTTGGATCGTGTAAGGACCCATTTCTGACGGGGGTTACCGGTGGTCCGGTGATCGCCGGCCACGGCCGTCCCGGCGCCGGGCGGACGCCTTCCGGGGCCGGTGCGCGCGGGTTCCTGTGCCGGGGATGGGAGTTCGCCGTCCGGCCGCATAGGTTGGCCGGGTAGAAACCCGATGGGTGCCGGGGCGCGTGGCCCGGCGCGGAGACAGGGGGCGGACATGTCGATGTCGAAGGGATCCAACGCTCCGGTGCCGACGACGGCGCTGCGGGTCGAGGTGGGCTGGCGCTCCGGTCCGGGCGTGCCCGACGCGGACGCCTCGGCGCTGCTGCTGGCCGCCGGAAAGGTCCGCTCCGACGGCGACTTCGTCTTCTACAACCAGCCGGCGCACTCCTCCGGAGCGGTCCGTCACGAGGGCAAGCGGGAGGCCGGTGGCCGGGTGACCGACACCCTGGTCGTCGACCTCGCGCGCGTGGAGCCCGCGATCGAGACCGTCGTCCTCGCGGCCTCCGCCGACGGCGGCGCGTTCGGGCAGGTGCCGGACCTGTGCATCGAGGTGCGGGAGGCGGCACGCGACACCGTGGTCGCCCGGTTCGACGGCACCGGCGCCACCGTCGAGACGGCGTTCGTGCTCGGGGAGTTCTACCGCCGCCAGGGCGCCTGGAAGTTCCGGGCCGTCGGTCAGGGCTACGACAGCGGACTGGAGGGCCTGGCCACCGACTTCGGCATCACCGTCGACCAACCGCAGCACACCGGGGCCCCGGCGGCCACCGCGCCCGCGCCGCCGCCTCGCCCTCCGGCGCCGCCCGCCACCGTGCCGCCGCCCGTCCCCCGCACCCCGCCACCACCGCCCGCCGCACCGGTCCGCCTGACCAAGGTGACGCTCACCAAGGCCGCCCCCTCGGTGTCGCTGACCAAACAGGGCGGCACCTCCGGCGCCATGCGCGTGAACCTCAACTGGGAGGTGCGCAAGCAGTTCTCGGGCTGGGGCGGCAAGCGGGGCCGCGCGGTCGCCCTGCACAACGACCTCGACCTCGACCTGTGCGCCCTGTTCGAACTGGCCGACGGCCGCAAGGGCGTCGTCCAGTCCCTCGGCAACGCCTTCGGCGCCCTGCACCAGCCGCCGTACATCCACCTCGACGGCGACGACCGCACCGGTGCCCTGGCCACCGGGGAGAACCTCACCATCAACCTCGACCACAGGGACGACTTCCGCCGCATCCTCGTCTTCGTCACCATCTACGAGGGCGCCCGCTCCTTCGCCGACCTGCACGCCACCGTCACACTGCACCCCCAGTACGGCGCCCCGATCGACTTCTCCCTGGACGAGTGCACCGTCCCCTCGACCGTGTGCGCGCTCGCGCTGATCACCCGGCAGGGCGGCGACCTCGTCGTCCGGCGTGAGGCCCGCTACCTGGTGCCCGAGCGCGGGGTGAGCCCGCAGCGGACCGTCGACCACGTCTACAGCTGGGGCATGAACTGGACGCCCGGCCGCAAGTAGCGCCCGGCGCCGGGCTCAGCCCTCGTCGGCCACCGCGTCCGGACGCGCGTAGGTGCGGCCCTTCCAGGCCGCGCCACGCCCCCGGTGATGCCGCACCGCGGAATCCACCGTCATCAGCAGATAGAGGAGCGCGGTGAACGGCAGCAGCGGGGCGAGCCGCACCGGCAGCCGGTAGTAGCGGAGCATCGGGACGTACGTCCCCGTCATCACCAGCCACGCGGAGCCCCCGAGCACGGCCGCGGCCGGATCGCCCAGGACGAGCCCGGCGAGCAGGGCGACCGGAGGCACCAGGTACACCAGCCCCAGCCCCAGCACCGTGCCCACCAGCACCGGCGGACTGTGCCGCAACTGCGCGTAGGCGCTGCGCGACACCATCCGCCACAGGTCCCGCAGCCCCGGGTACGGGCGCACGCTGTCCACGTGCTCGGCGAGCCCCAGCCAGATGTGACCGCCGCCCGCCTTCACGGCGCGGGCCAGCGCCACGTCGTCGATGACGGCGTGCCGGATCGCGTCCGGGATCCGGGCCCGCTCGGCGGCCTCGGTCCGCAGCAGCACACAGCCGCCCGCCGCGGCCGCCGTGCGCGCCCCGCGCCGGCCGACCCGGCGGAACGGGTACAGCTGCGCGAAGAAGTAGACGAAGGCCGGCACGACCAGCCGCTCCCACCGGCTCTCCGCCCGCAGCCGCGCCATCTGGGAGACGGCGTCGAAGCCGCCGGTGCGTGCCGCCGCCACCAGTTGCCGCAGGCTGTCGGGTGCGTGCGCGATGTCGGCGTCGGTCAGCAGGAGGTATTCGGGCCCACGCGCGCGTGCCAGGCCGACACCGTGCCGCACCGCCCACAGCTTCCCCGTCCAGCCCGCCGGCGGCTCACCGGGCGAGTCCACGGTCAGCGGCACCCCGCCGTGCCGCCGCGCGAGCTCACGGGCCAGCTCCCCGGTCCCGTCGGAACTGCCGTCGTCGACGAGGAAGATCTCCACCCGCCCCGGATAGTCCTGCGCCAGCAGTGACGGCAGACTCGCGGGCAGGACCGCCGCCTCGTCGCGCGCGGGGACGACGACGCAGACCGACGGCCACTCCCGCGGCTCCCGCCGCGGCGGCAGCCGCACGTCGGTGCGCCAGAAGAAGCCCTGACAGAGCAGCAGCCACAGCCAGACGGTGAAGGACACGGCGGCGATCCACCCGATGAGGCTCACGGGCGCAGTCTGCCCCACCCGGCCGGGCGGCACCGGCACATCGTCTATGGTGGCCGGGTGAAGATCGCGCTCATGGACTCCGGAATCGGGCTGCTGGCGGCCACCGCCGCGGTACGGCGCCTGCGACCCGACGCCGATCTCGTGCTGTCCCTGGACCCCGACGGGATGCCCTGGGGGCCGCGCACCCCCGAGGACCTCACCAGGCGCGCGCTGGCCGTCGCCGAGGCCGCCGCCGCCCACCGCCCCGAGGCCCTCATCGTCGGCTGCAACACGGCCACCGTGCACGCTCTGCCCGCCCTGCGCGCCCGTCTGGAACCGGCCGTTCCGGTGATCGGCACCGTCCCCGCGATCAAGCCGGCCGCGGCCGGTGGCGGCCATGTCGCGATCTGGGCCACACCCGCCACCACCGGCAGCCCCTACCAGCGCAACCTCATCCGGGACTTCGCCGACGGCGTCCCCGTGGCCGAGGTGCCCTGCTGGGGCCTGGCGGAGGCCGTGGAGCGGGCGGACGAGGAGGCGATCGCCGCCGCCGTCGCCGCGGCCGCCGAGCTCACCCCCGAGGACGTGACGACCGTCGTCCTGGGCTGCACCCACTACGAACTCGTCGCCGAACGGATCCGCGCCGCCGTCCAGCGCCCCGGCCGTCCGCCGCTCGCCCTGCACGGCTCGGCCGGCGCGGTGGCCGCCCAGGCACTGCGCCGCCTCGAGGCCGGGCCCGCCCCCGACGCGGCGGCGTACGGCACGGTGACGGTCCTGCTCAGCGGCCGGGAGGGCGTGCTTCCGGCGCCCGCCCTCGCCTACCCGGAGGGCCGGCTCCTCCAGGCGGTCAGCCCCGCCCGCTGACCCCGGGCCGTGCGGACGGCCGGATTCCCTCCGTCGTCGACCGGTCGGCGCAGTCACCCTGCGCGACCCGGTACCGGCGGAGCGAAACGTGAGTAACCTCATGAATATGAGGGACCACCACCCCCGCGACGAGGACGTCCCGTACCCCGATGTCTGGCACGGGCGCGCCACCAACCGCTTCCAGTGGCTGCTCGCGCTCGCCGGTGCCGCCTGCATGGCGCTCGGCATCGCGCTGGCGGTCGACTCCGCGTGGACCTCGGGCATCGCCCCGCTGGTCATGTCAGTCGTCGGCTGTATCGCCGCCGGTCTGCTGGTCCTCTTCGGCACCCTCGCCTTCGTGCACGTCGACCTGAGACTCGACAAGGAGTGCCTGGAGATCCGCTGCGGCCACATCGGCGTCCCGCGCCGCCGCATCCCGCTGGCCCACGTCGCCGGAGCCGACTTCGAACCGCACGTCACCCCGCGCCAATGGGGCGGCTGGGGCTATCGCTGGCGCCCGGAGAAGGGCACCGCCGTGGTCGTACGGCGCGGCGAGGGAGTGGTGCTGCGGCTGTGGGACGGCCACACGTTCACCATCACCGTGGACGACGCCGAGTCCGCCGTACGGGTCATCCGGGACCGGCTGCGGCAGGAGACGCCCGGCACGGCGCACTGACCTCAGGCGGCGGGGCGGTCGCCCCACGGGCGCGGGTCCCCCGCCCATTCCGTCGGCGCCTCGGCCGCCGACGGCTCGGCGCCGAACGGGCGGGCCGTGGCCAGGCCGGCCAGCAGGCCGGCGCCGGCCGACACCGTGGTGAAGCTGAGCGCGTTGCCCACCGAGGCGAGCGCGGCCAGTGCCGTGAGCGTGGCACCCGCCGTGAGTACGACCGGGGTCGGCCGCGCCGCGCGCCACAGCGCGAACAGCACCCAGCAGAAGGCCGCCGCGAGGAGCAGCACTCCTACGACGCCCTGTTCCGCGGCCATCTGCAGCGGCGCGGAGTGCGGCCTGCCGTCGGACGGCGCCGCTCCGGCCGCCGTGGCGCTGAGCTCCCCGAAGCGCCCGGGGCCCACGCCCAGGCCGGCGTCGTCGTGCGCCAGGCGCAGGGCGTCGCGCCACAGGCCGACCCGGTGGGGCGTCAGCTGGTCCTCTAGCGCGGCGGCGAGTCCGGCGGGCAGCGCGTTCCCGGCGACCGCCCAGGTCAGGCCCGTCACGACGGCCGCCACCAGGGCCAGGCCCGCCAGCCCCGGCCCCCGGTGTCGCACACGGCCCGCGGCCAGGGCACACAGCAGCACCCCGCAGCAGGTCACCACCGCCACCGTCGAGCCCAGCACCGCCCCGGCGAGCGTGACACCCGCCGCGAGGCCCCACAGGCCGAGCCGCGGTACGGGCCGGGGAGCGGACCGGGCGGCGCAGCAGGCGGCACCGGCCGACAGGGTGAGCACCGCGGCCGTGGCGCCCGCACGGCCCAGGGGCGCGGCGATCTCCGGCCCGGGAGTGAGCCGGGGCACCGCCACCGTCAGGGCGAGCCCGGCCAGCGCCGCCGCGCCGGGCGCGGCGACCGGCAGCAGCGCCCCGGCGATACGGCCCGTGGCGTACCCGGCGGCCACGGCCAGCACCGCGAGCAGCACGCCCTCGGGCCGTCCGCCGTGCGCGGCCGCGGTGATCAGGGACCAGGCGGCGCAGGCGCCGAGCACCGCCACACCCGTCACGTCCGAAACGTTTCGTCTTTCCCCGTCCGCGTCCTGACCGGCCGTGGACGTCATCCCCGTGGACCCCACCCCGTCCGTCCCCCCTGCGTCCGGTCGCCCCCCGACCGTGACGGCCCCGGCCACCCCGCGCGACAGGAGCTCTGCCACACCGTAACCGCTGATGGGCGGTTTGGGGATGCGTCGTACACGGGCGCGAGGACCCGAGGCCGGGAGCGTCCGGGCGCCGTGCGGACCACGGGAGTGGGCGTCCGTGGACCGTGCCGGTTCGGGGCCGGGCTGCCCGTGGACCGTGTTGCCGGCCGAAAGGTCACCCGCCGTACACTCCCGGAGTGACCGTCACCGCAACTCCCGTGGGCCGGCAGGACGAGCCGGAAGCCACGGCCCCGCCGTCGTGGCGCGCCCGGCTCCTGCGCCTCGTCCCGGCCGCCGCAGCGGCGCTCTCCGGAGTGCTGCTCTACGTCAGCTTCCCGCCGCGCACCCTGTGGTGGCTGGCCCTGCCGGCCTTCGCCGTGCTCGGCCGGGTGCTGCGCGGCCGCGGCTGGAAGGCGGCCCTCGGTCTCGGTTACCTCTTCGGCCTCGGCTTCCTGCTGCCCCTGCTGGTGTGGACCGGCGTCGAGGTCGGCCCCGGCCCCTGGCTGGCCCTGGTCGTCATCGAGGCGGTCTTCGTCGCCCTGGTCGGCGTCGGCGTCGCCGCGGTGTCCAAGCTGCCGGCCTGGCCGGTGTGGGCGGCCGCGGTCTGGATCGCCGGCGAGGCGGCACGCGCGCGTGTGCCCTTCCACGGCTTCCCCTGGGGCAAGATCGCCTTCGGGCAGGCGGACGGTGTCTTCCTGCCGCTCGCCGCGGTCGGCGGCACCCCCGTGCTCGGCTTCGCCGTCGTCCTGTGCGGCTTCGGCCTGTACGACGCCGTCCGGGTGGGCCTGGAGTGGCGGCACACGCGCCGGGTGCGGCGCCCGGCCGCCGCGATCGCCCTGCTCAGCCTCGCACTGCCGGTCCTCGCTGCCCTGGCCGCCCGCCCCCTGGTGAGCGACGAGGCGGAGGACGGCACCGCGACGGTCGCCGTCATCCAGGGCAACGTCCCCCGCCTGGGCCTGGAGTTCAACGCCCAGCGCCGCGCCGTGCTCGACTACCACGCGCGCGAGACGGAGCGGCTGGCCGCCGAGGTCGCGGCGGGTACGGTGCCCCGGCCCGACTTCGTGCTGTGGCCCGAGAACTCCTCCGACATCGATCCCTTCGCCAACGCCGACGCCGCCGCCGTCATCGACAAGGCCGCGCGGGCCATCGGGGCGCCCATCTCGGTCGGCGGGGTCGTCGAGCGCGACGGCAAGCTCTACAACGAGCAGATCCTGTGGGACCCGGACAAGGGCGCCACCCAGACCTACGACAAGCGGCAGGTCCAGCCGTTCGGGGAGTACCTCCCGCTGCGCTCCCTCATCGGGGCCGTCAACGAGACGTGGACCTCGATGGTCCACCAGGACTTCAGCCGGGGCAGCGAGCCGGGCGTGTTCGACTTCGGCGACGCCGAGGTCGGCCTCGCCACCTGCTACGAGGCCGCCTTCGACTGGGCCGTGCGCGACACCGTCACCCACGGCGCCCAGATGATCTCCGTCCCCAGCAACAACGCCACCTTCGACCGCAGCGAGATGACCTACCAGCAGCTCGCCATGTCGCGCGTACGCGCCGTCGAGCACAGCCGCACCGTCACCGTGCCGGTGACCAGCGGGGTCAGCGCGATCATCATGCCGGACGGCACGATCAGCCAGAAGACCGGCATGTTCGTCCCGGACTCCCTGGTCCAGGAGGTGCCGCTGCGCTCCTCCCAGACACCCGCGACCCGCCTCGGCATCCTGCCGGAGATCGCCCTGGTGCTCGTCGCCGCGGGCGGTGTGGGCTGGGCGATCGCCGCGGGCGTGCGCGGACGGCGGGCCTGACGGGGGCGCGGACGCGGACGGCGGGCTCCTTCGGGCCGGACGCCGGTCCCGTTAGGGTCGGGGCATGCCGATTCCTGACTTCATCCGTGACATCCGGGCCAGTGCCGGCCACCAACTGCTCTGGCTCCCCGGCGTCAGCGCCGTCGTCTTCGACGACGACGGCCGGGTACTGCTGGGGCAGCGCTCGGACAACCACCAGTGGACCGTGATCACGGGTATCCCGGACCCGGGCGAGCAGCCCGCCGACTGCGCCGTCCGGGAGGTGTACGAGGAGACGGGGGTGCGCTGCGTGCCCGAGCGCGTGGTGCTGGTCCGCTCCGGACGGGAGGTCGAGTACCCGAACGGCGACCGGTGCCGGTTCATGGACATCACCTTCCGCTGCCGGGCCGTCGGCGGGGAGGCCCGGGTCAACGACGACGAGTCCGTCGAGGTGGGCTGGTTCGCGGTGGACGCGCTGCCGGAGATGCACGAACGGCAGCTGTTCCGTATCAAGCAGGCCCTCTCCGACGAACCCACGTGGTTCGAGACCACGACTTCCTGATGAACTGTGGGGCGTGACCATATGGGGTGGGGGGTGGGCGCTGCCTAGGGTCGAGTCATGACGACGCCCCCCGCCGCCCCGGGTTCCCACGCCCCCTCGCTCGACCTCGGCGGTCGCACCGCCCTCGTCACCGGCGCCGCCGGCGGTATCGGCCGCGCCTGTGCGCTGCGGCTGGCGGCCGCCGGGGCCAAGGTACGGGCCGTCGACCGGGACGCCCCCGGTCTTCAGACGCTCACCGAGAGCGCAGCCGGCCTGCCGGGCGTCGTCGAGCCGCACGTCCTGGACCTCACGGACCTGGACGCCGCCGAGAGCGCCGCCGCCGGAACCGACGTCCTCGTCAACAACGCCGGGCTACAGCTCGTGCGCCCCCTGGAGGACTTCCCGCCCGACGTCTTCCACACGGTGCTCACCGTGATGCTGGAGGCGCCGTTCCGGCTCATCCGCGGCGCCCTGCCCCATATGTACGGGCAGGGCTGGGGCCGCATCGTCAACGTCTCCTCCGTCCACGGACTGCGCGCCTCGGCCTACAAGTCGGCGTACGTGGCCGCCAAGCACGGGCTGGAGGGCCTGTCCAAGACCGCCGCCCTGGAAGGCGCGGCCCACGGCGTGACCTCCAACTGCGTCAACCCCGCCTATGTGCGCACCCCGCTGGTGGAGCGGCAGCTCGCCGACCAGGCGGAGGCGCACGGCCTGCCCGAGGAGCGGGTGCTGTCCGAGGTCCTCCTGCGGGACAGCGCCGTCCGACGGCTCATCGAACCGGAGGAGGTCGCCGAGGCCGTCGCGTACCTGTGCGGTCCGTCGGCGTCCTTCGTCACCGGCACCTCGCTCGTCCTCGACGGCGGCTGGACCGCGCACTGAGCAGCCTCGCGGCCCGTGGGACGGGAGTTTTCCACAGGGCTGACGGGCCGGCCCGGTCATGAGTGATCCTGTGGACATGTCCCGCGATCACGTGGAGCCGGCCGAGCGCTCCGTCAGCGATGCCCAGGCACCCCGAGGTGCCGAGGCGGCCCCGGGCGCCTCCGACGGCGTCGAGGCGCCGTTCCTCGCGCTGCTCGCCCGGGGCGCACCCACCGAGGCGTACGAACGGCCGGTCCTGCTCGCGCGCGCCGAGGGGCTCCCCGTCGAGCGGATCGCGGCACTCGAACACGCCAAGCTGCTCGCGCTGCGGGTCCGCGCGGAGCTGGAGGGGCTCCGCAGGCGGGAGACCGAGCTGTCGGCGCTCTTCGAGACCGCCCACGACCTGGCGGGCCTGCGCGACGTCGACGCCGTCCTCCAGGCCATCGTGCAGCGGGCCCGTTCCCTGCTCGGCACGGACGTCGCCTACCTCAGTCTCAACGACCCGGTCAGGGGCGACACCTACATGCGGGTGACCGAAGGCTCGGTCGCCGCCCGCTTCCAGCAGCTGCGCCTCGGCATGGGGGAGGGGCTCGGCGGCCTCGTCGCCCAGACGGCCCGTCCGTACGTCACCGACGACTACTTCCGCGACGACCGCTTCCGGCACACCACGACCATCGACGCGGGCGTCCACGACGAGGGCCTGGTGGCCATCCTCGGCGTCCCGCTGACCCTGGGGGCGAACGTCATCGGAGTGCTGTTCGCCGCCGACCGGCGCGCCCGGGTATTCGAGCGGGAGCAGATCGCGCTGCTCGGTTCCTTCGCGGCGCTGGCCGCGGCCGCCATCGACACCGCGAACCTGCTCACCGAGACCCGCTCGGCCCTGGCCGGCCTGGAACGCGCCAACGAGATCATCCGGGACCGCAGCGGTGTCATCGAACGAGCCTCGGACGTCCACGACCGGCTCGCCGAGCTCGTCCTGCGCGGCGGCGGCGTCCACGACGTGGCGGCCGCCGTCTCGGAGGTCCTCGACGGCGCGGTCGAGTTCACCGAGGCCGCCGACACACCATCCGAGGCGCTGGAGCGGTCCCGCGCCGAAGGACACGCGGTACGGCACCGGGACGACTGGGTCGCCGCCGTCGCCGCGGGCGGCGAACTGCTCGGCGCGCTCGTCCTGCGCGGCCACCCCGGCCTCGACCCCGTCGACCAGCGCACCCTGGAGCGCGCCGCGATGGTCACCTCCCTGCTGCTGCTCGCCCGGCGCTCCGCCGCCGAGGCCGAACAGCGCGTGCGGGGCGAACTCCTCGACGACCTCCTCGACGCCCGCGACCGCGACCCGCGCCTGCTGCGCGAGCGCGCCTCGCGGCTCGGGGCCGACCTCGACGCCACGCACGTCGTGCTCGCCGCCCGCCTGGACGCCGGCGCCGCCGACGCCGATCAGGAGGCCGTCGCCCGCCGGCGCCTGTGGTCCGCCGCCTCCCACCTCGCCGCCACCCGGCACGGCCTGGCCGCCGCCCGAGACGGCGGCACCGTCCTGCTGCTGCCCCTCGCACCCGGTGACACGGCGACGGAGCTGGCCCGCCGCACCGCCCGCCGGCTGGGCACCGCCGTCCGCGAGGCCGTCACCGTCGGCGCCTCCGCGCCGGTCCAGGACCTCACCGTCCGCCCCGACGCGGTGGTCGCCGCGTACGAGGAGGGCCGCCGCTGTCTGGACGCCCTGCGCCTGCTGGGGCGCTCCGGCGACGGAGCGGCGGCCGAGGACTTCGGCTTCCTCGGGCTCCTGCTCGCCGGCCGCCGCGATGTGAGCGGCTTCGTCGAGCGCACCATCGGTCAGGTCGTCGCCTACGACGAGCGGCGCGGCACCGACCTGGTGCGCACCCTCGACGCGTACTTCGCCAGCGGCATGAGCCCGGCCCGCACCAAGGACGAACTCCACGTCCACGTCAACACGGTGGCCCAGCGACTGGAGCGCGTCGGCCGCCTCCTGGGCGACGACTGGCAGAGCCCGTCCCGCGCCCTGGAGATCCAACTGGCCCTCAGACTGCACCGATTGGCGTCCCCCATATCCCGCTGACCCCCATATCCCGCTGACCCCCGATCCCGCTCACCCCCGATCCCATCCCTCCCCGTACGCGGGCCGGCGTACGGGGGGCGACGGGATCGGGCGGGGTCAGACGGCGCGGGCGTCCGCCGCCGGGGCCGTCGCGGGTTCCGCGTCGGCGGAGGCATCGATCTCGGCGAGGTCGCGGTGACGGGTCTCCCGGGCCGCGCCCACGGCGACGACCGTCAGCAGGGCCGCGGCGATCACGTACAGGGCGATCGGCGTTGAGCTGTCGTAGTCGGCCAGCAGCGCGGTGGCGATGAGCGGTGCCGGCGCGCCGGCCGCGACCGAGGCGAACTGCGCGCCGATGGAGGCGCCGGAGTACCGCATCCGGGTCGCGAACATCTCGGAGAAGAACGCGGCCTGGGGCGCGTACATCGCCCCGTGGAACACCAGACCGACGGTCACGGCGAGGAGGAGGCTGCCGAAGCCGCCCGTGTCGACGAGCGCGAAGAAAGGGAACATCCACAGTCCGACCCCGACCGCGCCCAGCAGGTACACGGGACGCCGCCCGATTCGGTCGGAGAGTGCCCCCCAGGCCGGGATCACGGCGAAGTGCACGGCGGAGGCGACGAGGACGGCGTTGAGGGCGGTCTGCTTGGAGACCCCGGCCGAGGTCGTGGCGTAGACGAGGATGAAGGCGGTGATGACGTAGTAGGAGATGTTCTCCGCCATGCGCGCACCCATGGCGACCAGCACATCACGCCAGTGGTGCCGCAGCACGGCCACGAGCGGCAGCTTCTCGGCGGCCGCCTGTGTCGCCTTGCGCGCCTCGGCCTGGGCCAGCGCCTGCCGGAAGACGGGCGACTCGTCGACGGACAGCCGGATCCACAGACCGACGATCACCAGTACACCGGAGAGCAGGAACGGGATCCGCCACCCCCAGCTGCCGAAGGCGGAGTCCGACAGCACGGCGGTGAGCAGCGACAGCACACCGGTCGCGAGCAACTGGCCCGCCGGCGCCCCGGTCTGCGGCCACGACGCCCAGAACCCGCGCCGCCGGGCGTCGCCGTGCTCGGACACCAGCAGCACGGCCCCGCCCCACTCACCGCCCAGCGCGAAACCCTGCACCAGGCGCAGCAGGGTCAGCAGCACCGGCGCGGCCGTCCCGATGGTGGCGTGGGTGGGCAGCAGCCCGATGGCGAACGTCGCCCCGCCCATCAGCAGCAGACTCAGCACCAGCAACTTCTTGCGTCCCAGCCGGTCCCCGTAGTGCCCGAAGACCAGCGCCCCGAGCGGCCGCGCGGCGAACCCGACGGCGTAGGTCAGGAAGGACAGCAGCGTGCCGACGAGCGGGTCGGAGTCGGGGAAGAACAGCTTGTTGAAGACGAGGGCGGCGGCCGAGCCGTAGAGGAAGAAGTCGTACCACTCGATGGTGGTGCCGATGAGGGAGGCGGCGACGATGCGCTTGAGGTTCGACGGGGCTGGTGGAACGGCTGCGGGCGACGACATCGGCACCACTTCCTGGCGTTCGACGGGGACGGTTGCGTGTCGCCATACCGTAGGAAGGCGCAGGTCAGAGGCGTATGTGGTGGGGCACCATAGTTTTGGGCGCGGGAGTGCGCGCACCCACCATGGAGGTGGTGCGAGGGTTCCAGGACGGCGCCGACGAGGGCGCGAACGGGACTGCTGCATGATCGGGTGACAGTGGGGTTTATGCAGCCAGAGCTGCGGTGGGGTCACGGTGGTCTCGTACTCGACGGGGGTCAATCGGCCCAGGCGTCGTTGCCGTCGGCGCCGGTGGTGGGCCCACTCGATCCAGGTGACGATCGCGATCCGCAACTCCTGGCGGGTGGCCCAGACGCGGCGGTCGAGGACGCTGTCCGCCGCGGGCGCGCTGCTCCTGGCCTCGGTGGTCGTGCTGAACGGGCGAGCGGGGACGGTCCCCTGAACAAGTTCGGTTATAGCGGCGCCTTTCCCGTCGCATTCATGGAATTCCGGTTTACCGGCCGACGGGGCCTGAATTCCGTGACGATCTTTACGAACGTTTGATTGTCCCGGTCGTCGGAGCCGCGTCAATCTTGATCACGCGCCGTGGTCGGGCATGTACCCGAATGCAATTCCGGCGCCTGATCCGAGCGGAAGCGCAAAAACCGTCGATCGTGATGAATTGTTGATGCACTGGAAAGCGAGACGCCCGGGGACAGCAAAAGTCCGCTCTTTCTGTTCCCCCGCGATCACCTCCGGCCTGTTCGCCCTCGTTCTCGCCCTGTCCTGCGTCTTCCTGGGGTCGGGACCGGCTTCGGCCGACAGCTGCAAGGGGTCGGCCTGCACCGGGCTCAACCCCGCCGCCATGGGATGCGACGACGACGCCCGGGTCCTGGAGGAACTCACGGAGACGGGCCTGTCGCTGTCGTTCCTCTATTCACCGGAATGCGCCGCGTCCTGGGCCTATCTGACGCTCAGCCCGAGCGAGTCCCTGTGGCCGCAGTCCCTGAACATCTTCTACGTGCCGCAGCTCGGCGGCAGCGAGCAGTCGTTCTCCACCGGTTATGTGGACCCGGACGACGTGGCGAAGCCCTCCGCCATGGTCGGTGGAAATGTCCTGGCGAAGGGCTGCACGACCGAGATGGGAGAGGGATTCGACCCCTCGCCCGAGTCGTGGCAGGACGGAACAGCGGGGGAGTGCACGCAATGGCACTGACGAACCGGTGCGGAGCCTCGCGCCCGCGCGGACACGCGTCGGCATGGACGGCCCGGACGGCCGCCGTGTCCTGTGCGGTGGCCCTGGCCGGGCTGCTGCCCGCCACGGGCGCCGCCTCCGCCGAGCCCGCCGCGCAGGCGACCGCCGCGCCGTCGTCCGACGGCCGGCCGTTCGCCTCGCCCGACACGGCCCTCGGCAAGAGCCGGCGGACCTCCGAGGACCGCTCGGTCATCGGCACCGGCGACATCGCGGGCTTCCACATACTGGTGGCCGACGAGTCCGATTCGTTCCGCTACCGGGAGCTGGCCACCCTCACGCAGTCCGGACTCGACGGCATCGGACTGTGGACCGGCTATGTGTGCACCACCGGCTCGGGCCGGTACGCGGCCGCCGTCTACGCCCCCTCCACAGCGACGAACACCCCCGAGCTGACCCGGCACGGGGCCTTCGCCGCCGTCGTGGACCTGGAGACGGGCAAGGCCACCCAGTCGATCACCGGCGTCCAGCTCGCGTACTTCTCGCCGGGCTGCGGGCGGGGCGACACGGTCACCTTCACCCGCAGCGACACCGGCGATTCGGCGAAGGGGACGACCAAGCCCTACGACGTCGACGCCAAGACCGGCAAGACGGTCGCCTCCCACGACGTCACCGGCCAGCTGACCAATCCGGTGCCCACGGACGACGGCGATCTGGACGTGCTCGGCGGCGATCTCGTCAAGGTGGCCGCCGACGGGTCCACGGCCCCGCTCGCCAAGCTCCCCGGACGCCCGTTCGCGCTCACGGCGGCGGCGGACGGAGCTGTCGACCTGGGCGTCGTCACCGGCGGCAAGGACGTGCTGCACCGCTGGGACGGCAAGCGGCTCACCCGGCTGGGCACGGCCCCGCTGGGCACGCTCGGTCTCCACGGCCGCGACCTCGTCGCCGGTGACGTGTCCGGCATCGACGTGTCCAAGGCGCCCGGCCTGCGCAAGACGGAGGCTCCCGGCAAACCGCTGGCCGCCTCCCGTCAGGGGCACCTGCTGACCACCTCCGCGGTCTCCGGCGCTCCCTTCGCCGAGGGGTACACCGGGACGGCCTACGTCGACGCGGTGGCCGAGGGGTGGCACATCGAGCTGAGCGAGCGGAAGAAGAGCGACCTCGACCCCCAGGACGAGGTCCCCGCCGTCCTGTACTCCGCGGGCTCCGCCGACGCGTCCTCCGACGACAAGCTGTCCTTGAGCGTCACCTGGAGCCTGTCCGGTGAGCTGGAGTCGCTGGTCTGCTCGGCGGGCCACAAGGCGGCCGACCACGAGAAGTTTCTGGAGGACTGCGCGAAGCTGGACCACCCGAAGTCCCGGCCCGCCTCGGCGGCGACGTGGCTCGACGGCATGCTGCCCCTCCTCGACAAGAGCTACCGGCAGAACAAGAGGCCGGTCGGCAGCCCGCTGCACCGGCAGGGCACGGCGGCGTTCTTCCTCCAGGCGTACAACGACGGCGCGAAGGGCATCGTGTACCGGCTGCGCGTCTTCGGCACCGACACGTGAGGGGCGGCCGAGACGGACGGCAGGTACCCGCCCGGTCCAGGCCTCGGTGACGCGCTGCAGGGGTCGTGCGGCGCGGAGCCGTGTACCGGACCGCTCGGTCTCCAGCGCCCGCACCCTGGCCACCCCCACCGCCGTGGCCCACACTCCCGACGGCCGCACCCGCTCCTGCCCATCAGTCACCGCGCCAGCCTGGATGATCAGTTCCAGGGGGCCTGATGAGTGGAGCCACCTCCAGGCGCGGCCGGCCGGTCATACGCGCACTGACCGCCTACGACCACCGAAACCACCATTAGGCGAAGATCAACAGTCACCCCGTGTACGCGACCACACGAAGTGGACCAGAGCCGTAACTCACCGACAAAGCCACGTCACCAGGAGCTCTCCCTGCTGGCGCGCCTGGACACCGGTCGGCCCCCGGCGAGCGACGCGATCGACCTGCGGCGGCTGGCAAGGGACGCAGTCCAGGACGCCCGGGTCATCGCTCCCGACCGCGTCATCCGCCTACACCCTCCGCTCCCATCTACGTCACTGGGGACCTGGAGGTACCCCGGCTGCAGCAGGCCTTGCACCATCTGATCGGCAACGCCGTCCAGCACACCCCGGACGACGCCATGATCGACGTCTCCGTGGAGACGTCGAGGCGGAGGAGGTCCTGCTGTCGGACGTTTGGGACTATGGACTCACGTTTCGCCCCGCACACCGGCGTGGCAGCGCGTCGGGATGGGTGGTCGCAGTGCTCAGGAGCGATGTCCGGCTGGAGTGGTTCGTCTCGTTCCTCGCCGTGGTGGACACCGGCAGTTTCGGTGCCGCCGCCGAGGCCACGCACCGTTCCCAGCCCCGGGTCAGCATGCATGTGGCGGCGCTCGAACGGGAGGCGGGGGTGGCGCTGTTCGACCGGCGCAGACGGCCGGTCGCCCTGACCGACGCGGGTACGGCGCTGGCCGAGCACGCCCGCCGCATCCTCGGGGAGCTGCACGCGGCGGAGGAAGCCATGGCCGCCCGGCGCGGCACCGCGCGGGGTGTGGTGACCCTGGGCAGTTATCCCAGTCCCAGCGCGGCCTTCGTGCCCCGTGTCCTCACCGCGCTCGCCCGAACCAACCCGGACATCGAAGTGGTCCTCTCCGACCACTCGATCCCGGTACTGGACGAGGCGTTCACCGCCGGGAAGATCGATGTGTGCCTGCGGCCGCTCACCCCGCCGCCGGTCTCCAAGTCCCTGCGCCACCAGGTGCTGTGGCGTGAGCCGTTGGTGATCGTCCATCCGCTGGACCATCCGCTCGCCGCGCTCCCCGGCCCGCTGCCGGCCGCCGCCGTCGCCGAGTACCCGGTCATCACGATCGGGCGGGCGGAGGACATGGCCTTCGAGTGGTACAAGCTCTTCCGCGACCGCGGACAGGACCTCCAGCCCGTGCACACCACCAACCAGCCCCAGACGGTCATCGGGCTGGTCCGGGAGAACCTGGGCGTGGGCATCATGAACGCCCTGGCGGCGCAGGTCTCGGACACCACAGGCGTGGCGGTGCGCCGGCTGGAGGGGGACTGCGGCCGCCGGGTCGCCGCCTTCTGGGACACCTCCCGCTCCCTGACCCCCGCCGCGCGCACCCTCTTCCGCCTTCTCGGCACCACCCCGATTCCGCAGGGCACACAGCCCCCGCCGGAGCAGGACGTCGCCACCGTCTGCTGAATCCCGCCGCGCCACAACCCGCCGGGGCGCCGCCGCCCTGCGCGTGCCCACATCAGCAATGCGAATACAGGCATTCGAAACCTGTGCTTAACGCGCACGACAAGTCTGCATAGCCTCTTGTCGCAGACGGTCCGAGCCGCTTCCGGGCCGTCCGGCGAAGGATGTCGTCCACCGGCCGCCACGGCCTCGTCCCCACCCTTCGCGGCAGTCCCCGTCCAACCGCCGCACGGCCGTATCACTCTGGAGCACGTATGCCCTCTGCCACGGAGAGTAATGAGCTGAACACGGCGAGAGATGTTCCGGTGTCGTCGGGTGGGAAGGGATTCCGCGGCACCCGCTGGGGGATCATCTCGGTCGTCTTCGCCGGCACCGCCATCAACTACATCGACCGCGCCAACCTGAGCATCGCGCTGCCCTACATGTCGGACGACCTCCACCTGTCGGGCACCGCCTCCGGTGTCCTGCTCGGCGCGTTCTCCCTGACCTACGCGCTGATGCAGTTCCCGGCCGGCTGGCTGGTGGACAAGGTGGGGCCGCGCAGGCTCTACGGCTACGCGCTGATCGTCTGGTCGATCCTCACCATGCTGGTCGGCGCCGCCACCGGACTGCTCGTCCTGGTGCTGCTGCGGATGCTGCTGGGGGTGGGCGAGTCCCCCGCCTACCCGTCCAGCGCGAAGATCGTTTCCCGCTGGTTCCCGCAGAAGGAACGCGGGCTCGCCTCCTCCATCTTCGACAGCGGCGCCCGTATGGGCAGCGCCGTCTCCCTGCCGCTGATCACCGGCGTCATCGCCCTGCTCGGCTGGCGCGGCGCGTTCGTCGCGGCCGGTGTCGTAGGACTCCTCTTCGGCCTGTTCTGGCTGCGCTTCTACCGTGACCCCGAGGACCACCCGAGGCTCTCCGCCGAGGAACGCGCCTACATCCAGACCGACACGCCGGCCGGCGGTGAGCAGGCCCGTGAGGCCCTGCCGTGGCGGGCGCTGTTCGCGCACCGCGCCACCTGGGGCATGATGCTCGGCTTCTTCTGCCTCTCCTTCGTCCTGTACTTCTTCATCACCTGGTTCCCGTCCTACCTGGTCGACGAGCGCGGCTTCGACCTGCTCAAGCTGGGCTTCTTCGGCATGATCCCGGCGCTGTGCGCCATGCCCGCGCAGTGGCTCGGCGGGCTGCTCCAGGGCCGTCTGATAGCCCGCGGCCGGCCGGTCTCCTTCGCCCGCAAGGTGCCGCTGGTCAGCGGTCTGCTGGTGGCGTCGGTGATCGTGTTCGCCGGTTCCGCCCCCAACGCGGCCACCGCCCTGATCCTGCTCACCATCTCCTACTGCGCGCTGACCTTCGCCGCCTCCAGCCTGTGGGCCCTGCCCTCCGACGTGGCACCGGCCCCGGGCAACGTGGCCTCGCTCGCCGGCATCCAGGGCTTCGGCTCCAACTTCGCCGGATTCCTCAGCCCCATCGTCGTCGGTGCCCTGCTGGACGCGGGCGGCGGGTCCTACGCGGTGCCGCTGACCGTCGCCGGGGCCGTGTCGATCACCGGCGCCCTGGTCTACGGACTGGTCATCGGCCGGATCGCGCCGCTGGGGAGTGCCAAGTGACATTCCTCGAAAGGCTTGAGGACGCGGGCTGCGTGGCGGTGCTACGCAGCCGGTCCGCCGACGACGCCGTGGCCACCGCCCACGCCCTCGTCGAGGCGGGCGTCCGCGCCGTCGAACTCACCTTCTCCACCCCGGGCGTCCTCACCGCCGTCGACCGGCTGCGCGGCCAACTGCCCGGTGACGTCCTGGTCGGCGTCGGCACCGTCACCCGGCCCGCACAGGTCCGGGAGGCGGTGGCGGCGGGCGCGGCGTTCCTGGTCAGTCCGGGCACGGACGCCATGCTGGGCCGCGCGCTGGCCGACGGCGGCGTGCCGTTCCTCGCGGGGGCGCTGACCCCGAGCGAGGTCATGGCGGCCGCCGCCCACCGCCCCGCCGCCGTCAAACTGTTCCCCGCCTCGGCCGTGGGCCCCGACTACCTCAGGGCCCTGCGCGGTCCCTTCCCCGGCCTGCCGATCGTCCCCACCGGGGGCATCGGCCCGGACAACGCCGCCGACTGGATCCGGGCCGGCGCCCCGGCCGTCGGCGCCGGGGGCGCGCTCGCCCCGGCCGACGCCTCACCCGCCGCTCTCGACCGGGCCCGGGAGACGGCCGCCGCGCTGCTGGCCCGGATACGCACCGCCCGCACCACCACCCCCACGGGAGTTCCCACGTGAAAGTCGTCATCACCGACTCCGAATACCCCGACCTCGACATCGAGCGTGCCGTTCTCGAAGAGGCCGGACTGACCGTGGTCCGCGCCCAGGTCCGCGACCCCGAGGAGGTCGCCGAGGCGGCGCGGGACGCGGATGCGCTGATCGTCCAGTGGGCCACGGTCACCGACGCGGTCTACGAGGCGGCGCCGAGCCTCGGCCTGGTCTCCCGTTACGGTGTCGGCGTCGACAACTTCGACCTGGCGGGCGCCGAGAAGCGCGGCATCTGGATCGCCAACGTCCCCGACTACGGCACCCAGGACGTCGCCGCGCACGCCTTCGCCGGCGTCATGGCCGGGGTCCGCCACCTCAAGCAGTACGACGCGCTCAGCGCCGGCGGCACCTGGGACTACTTGGCCACCGGCCCCGTCCGCCGGCTGTCCACGCTGACCATCGGCGTCCTGGGGCTCGGCCGGATCGGCCGCACCCTGGCCGCCGGCGCGGCACCATGGTTCGGCGCGGTCGTCGCCTACGACCCGTCGCTGCCGGACGCGTCCTGGCCGTCCGGTGTGGAACGCGTCGGCCTGGACGAGCTGTTCCAGCGGTCCGACGTGCTGTCCCTGCACCTTCCGCTGAACGACGGCACCCGGCACATCGCCGACGCCCGCCGGCTCGGCCTGATGCCGCGCGGCGCCATCGTGGTCAACACCGCGCGCGGCGGCCTGGTGGACGAACAGGCGCTGCACGCCGCCCTGGAGTCCGGGCAGCTCTCGCTCGCCGCGGTCGACACCTGGACCGACGAACCGGTCGCCGCGGACCACCCGCTCGTCGGCCACCCCAGGGTCATCGCCACCCCGCACGCCGCCTGGTACTCGCAGGAGGCCGAGGAGGAGGTACGGCGCCGTGCCGCCCTCAACGTCGTCACCTGGGCGCGCACCGGCAAGCCCGACCACGCCGTGGTCACCGGCACCCGCACCGCCGCCTTGTGAAACCGACTTCCCTTCCCCGATCCCCCACCGCACACCCCGGCCGATTCCCGGGGCGCACAACCGAAGGAGCAGCCATGCCCGCCACCTACCCGCAGGACGTCCTCGACGCCTTCCGCGCCATCACCACCGCCTCCATCGCCGACGCCGCCGAGCAGGTCGGGGTGCGCGGCTACCTGGACGGCGCCATCAAGCCGGTCGTCCCCGGCAAGATCGTCGGCCCCGCGGTCACCGTCCGCGAGGTGCCCGCGGAGGACGCCGAGGCCCCGACGCACGCGCTGCGGGCCATCGACGAGTCCGCGCCGGGCAGTGTCATCTGCATCGCCGCCGACGGCGCGGACGTCGCGGTCTGGGGCGGTCTGATGACCGCCGGCGCGGTCGCCAACCAGCACGCCGGTGCCGTCCTGGACGGGGGTGTGCGGGACGTCGAGGAGATCAAGCGGGACTTCGGCTTCCCGGTGCAGGCCCGCAGCGCGGTGCCCGCCACCACCCTCGGCCGGATCAAGACCCTCTCCCTCAACGAGCCCGTCGTCATGGGCGGTGTGACCATCGAGCCGGGTGACCTGATCGTCGCCGACAGCGACGGAGTGGTCCGCATCCCCGCCCGTCACGTCGAGGAGGTGCTGCGCATCGCGACGGACATCGAGGAGCGCGAGAAGGAGCAGACCAAGCTCATCCTGCAGGCCGGTTCGCTGCGCGAGGGCCTCGCCAAGTACAACCGGATCTGAGGCCATGACGAACACCCCGACCAGCACCGACACCCCGGCGGTGCCCGCCGCCGACATCCTCGCCCTGGGCGAACCGATGCTGGAGTTCAACGCCGACGCCGACGGCGCGCTGGAGAACGCCGAGTCCTTCGCGGTCGGCTATGGCGGCGACACCTCCAACTTCCTGGTCGCGGCGGCCCGGTCCGGCGCCCGCGCCGGATACGTGACCAGGGTCGGCGACGACGCCTTCGGTACCGTACTCACCCGTCTGTGGGGGCGCGAGGGCATCGGCACCGCCCATGTGGTACGGGAACCGGGCGGCCGTACGGGCATCTACTTCATCGCGCGCGGCCCGGCCGGACACGGCTTCACCTACTACCGGGCGGACTCGCCGGCCAGCCGTCTGGCCCCCGCCGACGTGCCCGAGCAGGCGGTCGCCGACGCCCGGCTGCTGCATGTCACCGGTATCACCCAGGCCATCGGCACCGCCGCCTGTGACGCCGCCTTCCACGCCATGCACGTGGCCCGCGCCCACGGGACGCTGGTCACCTACGACCCCAACCACCGGCCCGCGCTGTGGTCCGGCGACCGGGCCCGGGCGATCATCCTGCGCAGCCTGGAGCTGTGCGACATCGCCCTGCCCAACATCGACGAGGGCCGGATGCTCACGGGCGAGGAGTCGCCGGAGGCGGTGCTGCGGGCGTTGCGTGCCCGGGGGCCCGAGGTGGTCGTGCTGAAGCTCGGCGAGCAGGGGGCGCTGGTCGCCGACGGTGACACCGTCACCCGCGTACCGGCCCACCGGGTCACCGCCATCGACGCCTCGGGCGCCGGCGACACCTTCGACGGGGCGTTCGCCGCCCGGCTGGTCGACGGTGCGTCGCCGGTCGAGGCCGCCCGGTACGCGGCCGTCGCCGCTGCCCTGACCACCACCGGACACGGCGCCGTCCGGCCGATCCCGGGCCGGACGGAGATCCTCGCCCGGCTCTACAGCGCCGGGGAGACCGCAGTAGCCGAGGAAGGAACACACGCATGAAACGCCGTACGTTCCTCACAGCCACCACCGTCGCCGCGGCCTCCGTGTCGGCCGCCGGGCTCGCCGCACCGGCGTACGCCACGGGCGCACGAACCGTCGGGTACGAAGTCGTCGCCCGTTTCCGGCGGGCGATGCCGACCGGTGTCACCGTCTCCCGTCGCGGCCGGGTCTTCGTCAACTTCCCCCGCTGGGGGGACGAGGTGCCCTTCACCGTGGCCGAGCTGCGCGGCGGGAAGGCGGTGGCCTATCCGGACACCGAGGTGAACCGCGAGGACGCGAGCGACCTGGCCGGGCACTTCCAGTCGGTGCAGAGCGTCGTCGTCGACCCCCTCGACCGGCTGTGGATCCTGGACACCGGCAGCCCGCTGTTCGCCGCGTCCTCCTACGGCGGTCCGAAACTGGTCGCCGTCGACCTGCGCACCAACCGGATCGTCCGCAAGATCCTCTTCCCGTCCGACGTGGTGCCGTCGGACAGCTACCCCAACGACGTGCGCTTCGATCTGCGGCGCGGCGCCGCGGGGACGGCGTTCATCACCGACTCGGGCGGCCGCAACGGCATCATCGTCGTCGACCTGGCGACGGGCCGCTCGTGGCGCCGCCTGGCGGGCCACCCGTCCACGCTGCCGGACGAGGACTTCCTGCCGGTCATCGACGGCGAGCCGTTCATGAACCGCCCGGCGGGGGCCGCGCCCACCTACTACGAGGTCGGCTCGGACGGCATCGCCGTCAGCGCGGACGGCGAGCGTCTGTACTACTGCCCGCTGTCCAGCCGCCGGCTGCACAGCGTCCGTCTGGACGCGCTCGCCGACCCGGACGCCACTGACGCCCAGGTCGCCGCGACCGTCGTCGACCTGGGCGCCAAGCCGATGGCCGACGGGCTGGAGAGCGACGACAAAGGGCGCATCTACGGCGGCGACCTGGAACACGACGCGCTGTGGCGCCGCAATCCGGACGGCACGTACGACACCCTCGCCCAGGGACCGGACCTGGTCTGGATCGACACCCTCTCCGTCGCCTCCGACGGACACCTGTACGCCATCGCCAACCAGCTCAACCGGCAGGCGGACTACCACGAGGGCCACGACCTGCGCCGCGCGCCCTACCTCCTGATCCGCATACCGGTCGACGCCGGCCCGGTCCGCCTACGCTAGCCGACGCCGCACACCGCGGGGGCGGCTCCCTTCCCGGGAAGCCGCCCCCGCGCGTCCGCCGCTCCCCGGGACCATGCGATGACGGTCTGAATGGGCACGAAGTCGAGGTGAGGTGGGTACCTGGGTATCGGTGCGCCTTTCGCCTCGCCTGCGGCGCACGCCCGTGGTGCGATGAAACAGGGGGTCGGGAAGGAGAGAGCGATGGCCCCACCGGCAGGGGAGCGCACAAGTGGCACGGGCCCGTTGTCGGTCCGCCCGCTGGGTGAGGCGGACCTGGATCGGGCCGACGAGATCTTCAGGGTCGCTTTCGGGACGTTCCTCGGGGCTCCCGATCCGAAGACGTTCTTCGGGACCGCCGACTACGTCCGCACCCGCTGGGCGGCCGATCCGCGGGCGGCCTTCGCAGCGACGGTCGAGGGCGAGCTCGCCGGATCGAACTTCGCCGCCAACTGGGGCAGCGTCGGGTACTTCGGCCCGCTGACCGTGCGTCCGGACCTGTGGGACCAGGGCGTCGGCAGGCGCCTCATGGAGCCGGTCATGGACTGCTTCGACACCTGGGAGAACCGCCACCTGGGCCTGTTCACCTTCTCGCACAGTCCGAAGCACCTCGAGCTCTACCGCCGGTACGGTTTCTGGCCCCGCTTCCTCACAGCCATCATGAAGAAGCAGGTGGCAGGCAGTGCCGCAGTCCCCGGCCGAGTGCTGTACGGCCACCTGCCCGCCGCCGGGCAGCCCGACGCCCTGAGCCTCTGTCGCGCACTGACCGGGGCCGTGTACGAGGGCCTGAGCCTGGAACGCGAGATCGTGGCCACGCACGCGCAGGGGCTCGGTGACACCATCCTGCTCCAGGGCGCCGGCTCCGAGCTCGATGGCCTGGCCGTCTGCCACTGCGGAGCCGGGTCGGAGGCCGGCGAGGACGTGTGCTTCGTCAAGTTCGGAGCCGTACGCCCTGGCCCGGAGGCCGCCAACCGGTTCGAACGACTGCTTGACGCGTGCGAGCAGCTGGCCGCCGAGCGCGGACTGGGTCAACTGGACGCCGGGATGAACCTGGGCCGCCCGGATGCCTACCGTCGCATGGTCGACCGCGGGTTCCGCACCTGGTTGCAGGGCGTGACCATGCACAGGCCCAACGAACCCGGCTACAGCCACCCCGACGCCTACGTAATCGACGACTGGCGCTGAGATACCGCCACACTCGGCTTGCGAGGACGGCCCGGTGCCGCCCGAACCCGTGAACATCTCGCGCCCGCCGTGGCGGCGGGCAAAACAGTGGTTCTACGGGGATCGGCGCGCGGATCAGTCGGACACGGGGGCTGAGGCCGTGCCGTGGTGCGGTCGTCGGCTCCGGCGGGGCGGAAGAGTTCCAGCAGCTGCTTGGGGCCGATGCTGTGCAATGCCTTCACCACCCGGCTGCCGGCGAGGTGGCGCTGCACCAGTTCACTGGAGGTCAGCTCGTTGCTGTCGAGTCGCGGAACCGAGAAGCCGGGATACACCGCGTAGTTCATCGGGTCGATCACGGTCTTGCCGGAGAGCTCAGCTCGGGGCAGCCGCTCGTGGGCTGCCAGAGGCACGGCGGCGAGGACCAGATCACCGGCGCTCGCTGCTTCGCTCGGGTTGGCCGCGCGGGCACGGTCGCCGAGTTCTGCCACCAGAGCGTGCCGACGCTGACGGTGCGCACGGACCGTTACGGCGGCGCCCGCCGGCCGACGGCCAGGTGCGCCGTGGCAGTCGACTGGAGCGATCGTGCGGGTCGGTCCTGACCCACCATTCTTGGTAGTCCTCTTTCGCGGCCCTTTTCGCGAAGGTTGCGCGTGGTAATTTCCTCGGGTCGGAGTCCCGTGCGCACGGTTACCGGTAAGGCTCCGGCATACGGGGTGGCGCATTGCGGTGCATCGGATTTCCGGGAGTCCTCCGTGGTGTTTCCCGGGGTTTACGGAACGGATTCCGCCTTGACGTTTCCGGCCGATGTCTCCGGCGTGCCGAGTAATTGCCCCGACAGCTGCGCATCCGTTTGTCGGACCGAAGGGGGATCAGCTGGTGAGGTCTGGAACCGATGTCGTCCTGGCCGCCCCGGTGGCCCCGCTGGCGGCCCATCCGCTGCTCGTCTTCCTGACCCAGGTGACGCTGCTGCTCCTCGCCGCGCTGCTGCTCGGCCGGCTGGCCCGGCGGCTGGGCATGCCGGCCATCGTCGGTGAACTCAGTGCGGGCGTGCTGTTCGGGCCCACCGTGCTCGCGCATCTGGTGCCGTCGATCTCGGACTGGCTGTTCCCGCCGGAGATCGAACAGCTCCACCTGCTCGACGCCGCCGCACAGCTGGGCGTGCTCCTGCTGGTCGGCTTCACGGGCGTCGACCTCGACATCGGGATGATCCGGCGGCGCGGTACCACGGTGCTGCGGATCAGTCTGGCGGGCTTCCTGCTGCCACTGGGCCTCGGTGTCGGACTCGGGCTACTGCTGCCCGCCGACGTCCTCTCCGGCGGCGAGGACCGGGCCACGTTCGCCCTGTTCCTCGGCGTGACCATGTGCGTCAGTGCCATCCCGGTGATCGCCAAGACGCTGTCCGACATGCGGCTGCTGCACCGCAACATCGGTCAGTTGACGCTCGGGGCGGGCATGGTCGACGACGCGCTCGGCTGGTTCATGCTGTCGGTCGTCTCCGCCATGGCCACCGGCGCGGTGCGCGCGCACAACGTCGCGCTCTCGCTGATGTGGCTGGCGGTCGTCCTCGTCGGAGCCTGGCTGGTCGGCCGCCCGCTGGTGCGATGGATCCTGCGGCAGGCCACCCGCGGCGACGACGCGGCGCCGGCGGTGGCCGCCTCCGCGATCATCATCGTGGCCTGCTCCGCGTGCACGCACGCCATGGGGCTCGAAGCCCTCTTCGGCGCCTTCGTCGGCGGCGTCCTCATCGGCACCAGCGGCGTCGAGGTCAACGGCCGGATCGCCGCACTGCGCACCGCCGTGTTCGCCGTGCTCGCGCCGCTGTTCTTCGCCACCGCGGGACTGCGCATCGACCTCAGCGCGCTCGGGCGCCCCGTCGTGCTGTTCACCGGCATCGTGGTGCTGCTCACCGCCATCGTGGGCAAGTTCGCCGGTGCCTACATCGGCGCGCTGACCAGCAGGCTCAACCGGTGGGAGGCACTGGCGCTGGGCGCGGGGATGAACGCGCGCGGTGTCGTGGAGGTCGTCGTCGCGATGACCGGTCTGCGGCTCGGCGTCCTCAACGTCGCCTCGTACACGATCGTGGTGCTGGTGGCGATCGTGACGTCGGTGATGGCGCCGCCGATCCTGCGCTACGCGATGGCCAGGGTCGAGCACACCGGCGAGGAGGAACTGCGGCTGCGCGGCGGACTGGCGTATGCCGCGGAACAGCAACAACAGCAGCAACAACAGAAACAACGGCCACAAGAGCCACAACAGCAACTCGTCCTGCCGGAGCGGGGCGACCGGGAGTAGCGCGTGCTGGACCTGTCGCCCGCGGGCCCGCTCCGCGCGCCGGCCGACCTGTCCCGCTCGGCCCGTGCCGCCGGCCTGGTCGAGCGGGACGGCGTCATGGCACGACTCGCCGGGCTGTACGCCGAATCCGCCCGGGGGCGCGGGCGGTGGGCCGTGCTGCGCGGGCCGATGGGCATCGGCCGCAGCACCCTGCTCGCGTGCTTCCGGGAGGCGGTCGCCGAGCAGGGGGCGATCACCCTGCACGCCACGGCCACCCCGCGCGAGCGGCTCGTGCCCTACGGAGTCCTGGCACAACTCGTCCACTCGGCCGCCGTGCCCTCGGCGCTCGCGGGGCGACTGACCGCCCCTCTCGACGCGCTCACCGCGGGAACGGGCACCGAGCCGGACCCCCGGCACCTGCACGCGCTGGCCGTGGCGCTGGCCCGCCTGGCCGGCACCGCGCCGGTGCTGATCACCGTCGACGACGCGCACCATGTGGACACGGCGTCGCTGCACGGATTGGCCGCACTGCTGCCCCGTTCCGCCGCGGCACGGATCCTGCTCGTGCTCGCCGTCCGCCCGGGGCTGGCACCACCGCCTGCGCCGCAGTTGACAGAACTGCTCACCGACCCGGCCCTGCGCCCGGTGGTGTTGGCGCCGCTGAGCGAGCGCGGCGTCGCCGAGGTGCTGGCCCGGCGGCTCGGCGCCCCCGCCGCCCCGCAGACGGTCCGTGCCTTCGACCAGGCCAGCGGCGGCAACCCGTTGGTGTTGCACTGCCTGCTCGACGCGCATCGGCCCGATGCCGCCGAACCCGTGCCCGAGGGTGCCGACCGGGCCATGACCCGCTGCCTGCGCGACGCCGACGAACCGGCCCTGGCCGTGGTCCGCGCCTGGGCCGCACTCGGCCCGCTGGCCTCCCGCGACCGCGTCTCCCGGCTCGCGGGTACCGGTCGGGACGAGGTCGAGCGTGTCGCGCACGCACTGCGCGACGCCGGTCTGGCCCCCGACGCCGATCTGCGGGACTGGCACGGCGGCGACGCCGTACTCGCCGGGCTGCCGGCCGGCACGCGGCGCGCCCTGCACCGACGGGCGGCCCAGGTACTGCGCGACGAGGGCGTCGCGGCGTGCGACGTGGCCACCCAACTCCGGCAGGCCGGCACCGCCGAGCAGCCGGCTTGGGCGCCGTGGGTCCTCACCGCCGCGGCAGCGCAGGCGTCCGCCGCCGGCCGGCTACCGGACGCGGTGGACTTCCTCCGGCTCGCCACGGCAGCGAACACCGGGGGCGGGTCTGCGACGGATACCGGGGGCGGGTCCGCGGCGGATACCGGGGGCGGCGGGTCTGCGGCGGATACCGGAGGCGGGTCCGCGGCGGAATCCGTACCGGAGTCCGCGGCGGGCTCTGTGGCTGGACCTGCGGCTCGGTCCGTAGCCGGGTTCGCGGTCGGTTCCGGAGCACGGTCCGTAGCAGGATCCGTTGGGGTGTCCGAGGCCGGCTCCGCCGCGGAGTCCGTGACCGAGTCCTCGGCGACGACCGCGGTCACGACCGCGGTCACGACCGCGGCGACGACCGCGGCTCGGTCCGTAGCCGAGTCCGCGGCCCTCTCCCGGGCCACCCTGCATGCCCGGCTGACGCGTGTCGAGTGGCATCTCGCTCCCGCCGGGGCCGCGGGCCGGCTCGGTCGGGTGCGTGAGGACGTGCTCGCCGGGCGGTGTGATCCGCCTGCGGGTGTCGAGTTGGTGTGGCAACTGGCCTGGGCCGGGCGGCTGGACGAGATCGACGCCGTACTGGACGTGCTCGACGGGCACCTGGCGCGGCCCCCGCACGCCGCCGCCACCGCCTGGCTGAACGCCACCTACCCGCTGCGCCGCACCGCCACCGGAGTGCGCCCGTCCGGCGACCCCGGCCCGGAGGCGCTGCCGGCCGCGGCGGCGCTCGCCGACGCCCTGGTGCACGGCCGGCCCGCCGATCTCGCGCGCGTCGCGGAGCGCGTACTGCGGGGCGTACGCCCGGACCTCGGGACGCTGTGGAGCACGGAGGCCGTCCTGCTGGCGCTGCTCTGCCTGATCTCCGCCGAGCGGTTCGACGTCGCCGGGGCCTGGTGCGACCGGCAGCTCGGCGCGCCCCGGGTCCGATCGGTGCCGGTGTGGTCGGCCCTGCTCACCGCGGTGCGCGCCGAGATCGACCTGCGACGCGGGCGGCTGTCCGAGGCGTACGACGGGGCCACGGCCGCCCTGGGAACGCTGACGGTGCCGGGCTGGGGAGTGGCGGCGGGACTGCCCCTGGGCTGCGCCGTCCAGGCGGCCGTCGGCATGGGGCGGTCCGACGACGCCGAGCGGCTGCTCGCCGAAGCCGTCCCGGACGCGCTGCCGGAGAGCCGCTACGGCCTGCACTACCTGCACGCACGGGGCTGCCACCGGCTGGCCGCCGGTATGGAGCAGGCCGCGCTCGCCGACTTCCTGTCCTGCGCCGAGCTGACCCGGGGGTGGGGGAGCGCGGCCATCGGTCTGGTGTCCTGGCGTACCGGAGCCGCCGAGGCCTGGCTGCGGCAGGGAAACCCCGAGCAGGCCCGTCGGCTGCTGCGCGAGCAGATGGCGGCGCTGCCGCCGGGCAGCCCCCGGGCCCGCGGCCTGTCGCTGCGGATGCTCGCCGCGGCCGGCCCGCCCGGACGCCGCGCCCAACTGCTCACCGACGCCGTCGAGGTGCTGCGGGACGCGGGTGACACGGCCGAGCTGGCCCGTGCGCTGAGCGACCTCAGCCGTGAGCGGGAACGCCTCGGGGACCGGCAGGCCGCGCGGCGCGCGGCGCACCGGGCCCGGCGGTTCGCCCGTCACTCGGGGACCGCGCAGATCGGCGACTTCTGCGAACCCGAGCCCGTGGAGGTGCCGGACCGGCAGGACTGGTCGGCGCTGACCGAACAGCAGAGACGGATCGCCGCGCTGGCCGCCGACGGCTACACCAACCGCGAGATCGGCGCCCGGCTCTTCATCACGGCGAGCACGGTGGAACAGCACCTCACCCGGATCTTCCGCAGGCTGGGGGTGGCCGGCCGTGCCCAGCTGACGCCGGTGCTCGCGGATCAGGCGGCGGGGGCCGGTCAGTCCACGGTCTCCAGCAGCGCCCGCGCCGCGAGACGGTAGCCCGGCGCGCCGAGCCCGAAGATCACCCCGTTGGCCAGCGGGCCGAGCACCGACGCATGCCGGAACTGCTCGCGGGCCCACAGATTGGACAGGTGCACCTCGATCCACGGCCGGGGGAAGTTGGCCAGCGCGTCGCGCAGGCTCCAGCCCGCCATCATCAGCGCGCCCGGATTGACGATGGCGCCGACGGTCTCGTAGCTGTCCTGCACCGTGCGCACCATCTCGCCCTCGCCGTCGTGCTGACGGGCCACCACCCGCCAGCCCCGGCCGGCCACCTCGTCGGCGACCGCCTTCTCGATGTCGGCGAGCGTGTCCGTGCCGTAGATCTCCGGCTCGCGCCGTCCGAGAATGCCGAGGTTCGGGCCGTTGAGCAGCAGCAGGTCGGGCATCGCTTCCTCCTCCAGCGCGCTCGTCGACGGTCGGCGCGCACCCCTGGGCGGGCCCCGCTTACGCGTCGGCGGGCCCCGCGCACTTGTCGGCGGGCGGATTCGTGAATTTAGCACCCGGGCGTCCGAGAGCGGCACCGCGAACGGCTGTGAGAAACGACTGAGGGGGGTTGAGGGGGTGCCTTACGGGGTGTGGGCCCTTGTCATTGTCCGGGTAGCGTGACAACGGCCGACGGAAATGCGAAAACAATTGCGGGAGAGGTTTCCGATGACCGAATCCACACCCGAGAAGCTCTCTTTTCCCGACTGGCCGCAATTCGACGAGAACGAGCGGGCCGGCCTGCTGCGAGCACTCGACCAGGGCCAGTGGTGGCGCATGGGCGGCAGCGAGGTCGACCAGTTCGAACGCGAGTTCGCCGAGTTCCACGGCGGCGGACAGGTCTTGGCCGTGACGAACGGCACGCACGCCCTGGAACTGGCGCTCCAGGTGCTGGGCGTCGGGCCCGGCACCGAGGTGATCGTCCCCGCCTTCACCTTCATCTCGTCGTCGCAGGCCGTGCAGCGGCTCCAGGCCGTCGCCGTGCCGGTGGACGTCGACCTCGACACCTACAACATCGACGCGGCGGCGGCGGAGGCCGCGATCACGCCCCGCACCCGGGCCATCATGCCGGTGCACATGGCCGGGCTCGCGGCCGACCTGGACGCGCTCGGCAAACTCTCCGCGGCCACCGGCATCCCGCTGATCCACGACGCCGCCCACGCGCAGGGCATGCGATGGCGCGGCCGAGGACTCGGCGAACTCGGCTCGGTCGCGGCGTTCAGCTTCCAGAACGCCAAGCTGATGACCGCGGGTGAGGGCGGGGCCGTACTCTTCCCCGAGGCCGAGCAGTACGAGCACGGGTTCCTGCGGCACAGCTGCGGGCGGCCCCGCGCCGACAAGGCGTACCTGCACCAGGTCTCCGGGTCCAACTTCCGGCTCAACGAGTTCTCCGCGGCCGTGCTCCGTGCCCAGCTGGCCCGGCTGGCCGGGCAGACCGACGTCCGGGAGCTGCGCCGGCCGGTGCTCGCCGCCGAACTCGCCCGGATACCCGGGGTGCTGCCGCAGGGCACGGACGACAGGTGCACCCGCAACCCGCACTACATGGCGATGTTCCGGCTGCCCGGCAGCACGGCCGAGCGTCGGGACGCCGTGGTGGAGGCGCTGAACGAGCGCGGCCTGCCCGCGTCCAAGGCGTTCCGCGCGGTCTACCAGAGCCCCGGGTTCTGGGAGTACGGCGCCCCCGCGCAGTCCCGTGAGGAGCTCGCCCGCCGCTGCCCCAACTCCGAGCGGCTCAGCCGGGACTGCGTCTGGCTGCACCACCGCGTCCTGCTCGGCACCGAGCAGCAGATGCACGCCGTCGCCGAGACGGTCGCCGACGTCCTGGCGAGGACGGCATGACGGCGCTGCGGACGGCGGTGGTGGGGCTCGGCTGGGCGGGCCGCAGCATCTGGCTGCCGCGGCTCGCGGCGCACCCCGCGTTCGAGGTGACGGCGGTCGTCGACCCCGACCCGGCGGCCCGCGCCGCGGTCGTGCGCGAGCTGCCCGGCTGCACCGCGTACACCCGGCCGGACGGACTCGACGCCGGCGCGATCGACCTGGCGGTGGTGGCGGTGCCCAACCACGCCCACGCGGACGTGGCCGCCGGGCTGCTGCGCCGGGGCGTGCACGTCTTCGTCGAGAAACCGGTCTGCCTCAGCACCCGCGAGGCCGACGAACTCGCCGCCGCGCAACGGGCCAAGGGCGCCACCCTGGTGGCCGGCAGCGCCGCCCGGCACCGCCGTGACGTCGGCGCGCTGCGTGAACTCGTGGACCGCGTGGGCACCCTGCGGCACGTCGAGGTCTCCTGGATCCGCGCCCGGGGCGTCCCCGGCACCGGCTGGTTCGTACGGCGCGACGCCTCCGGCGGCGGGGCCATGGTCGACCTCGGCTGGCACCTGCTCGACGTCGCGCTGCCGCTGCTGGGCACGGCCACCGTCGACCAGGTCGCCGGCTCGGTGGCCGCGGACTTCGTCAACCGGTCCGCCTCGCGCGCCGCCTGGAAGGCGGACCCGAGCGCGTCGCCGGCCGCCGAGGGCGACGTCGAGGACACCGTCCGGGCGTTCCTCGTCACCGACGGCGGGGTCTCCGTCGCCCTGCACGCGGCGTGGGCCTCGCACGCCCCGCTGGACCGTACGGAGATCACCGTGAGCGGCAGCGCCGGGACCGCCACACTGCGCTGCACCTTCGGCTTCAGCCCCGACCGGGCGGCCCCCTCGCTGACCCTGGTCAGCGACGGAGAGCTGAGCACCGTCGCGCTGCCCGAAGAGCCCGTCGGAGCCGAGTACGACCGGCAGGTCGACGCCCTGCCCGCGATGCTGGCCGACGGCGACCCGGACGCCGCCGTCGCCGAGGCCCGCCGGATCATCGACGTGGTCGAACGCGTCTACGCTTCGGCCCGCCGCCGCGCCCCGTCCGCCGCGAGGGAGCCGGCATGGGCCGCCACCACCGGCTGACGGGCGAGCGGCGGACGCCGGACCCGCGGACCGCCGATCACCGGCCGCCGTGGCCGCAGCGGCGGCTGGACGAAGTCGTCGCCCGGATCGCCGAGCGGCCGCCGCTGGTCACCGCCGACTCGGTCACCCGGCTGCGCCGGCGGCTCGCCGAGGTGGCTCGCGGGGAGGCGTTCCTGCTCCAGGGCGGCGACTGCGCCGAGACCTTCGACGCGGTCTCCACGGCCCGGGTACGGGCCCTGTCGGACACCATGGCCCGGATGGCCGCGACACTCACCGGCGCACTCGCGGTACCGGTCGTCAGGGTCGGTCGGATCGCCGGCCAGTACGCCAAGCCACGGTCCAAGCCCACCGAGATCCGGGCCGGCGTGGAACTGCCGGCCTACCTCGGCGACGCCGTGAACGACCGCCGGTTCACCGCGGCGGCCCGCGCCGCGGACCCCGGGCGGCTGCTCACCGCGTGCGAAACGGCGGCGGCCACCCTGGAGTTGCTGCACGCCGCGGATCCGGAGATGTTCGCCAGCCACGAGGCACTGCTCCTGGAGTACGAGACGGCGCTGGCCCGCACCGCCCCGGGCGACGGCCGCCGCTACGGTTCCTCCGGCCACCTGCTCTGGATCGGCGAGCGGACCCGTCGGCTCGACGGCCCGCACCTCGCGTTCGCCGCCTCGGTGCACAACCCGGTGGCGGTCAAGCTGGGCCCCTCCGCCACCGGGGACGAGGTGCGCGCGCTGATCGAGCGGCTGGACCCGGACCGGACGCCCGGGCGGCTTACCTTCGTCACCCGGCTCGGCGCGCACCGCGTCCGCGACGTGCTGCCGGACCTGGTCGTCGCGGCGCGCGCGGCCGGCGCCGCCCCGGTGTGGGTCTGCGACCCGATGCACGGCAACACGTTCGAGGTGGCGGGCGGGCGCAAGACCCGGCACGTCGACCAGCTGCTCGCCGAGATCGAGGAGTTCTGGACGGTGCTGTGCCGGCACGGCGTCCGCCCCGGCGGCCTGCACCTGGAGATGACCGGCGAGGACGTCACCGAATGCCTCGGCGGCCCGGCCGGCCTGGTCCCCGACGACCTGCGGCGGCGCTACGAGACGGCCTGCGACCCCCGGCTCAACCGGGACCAGGCGCTCGGACTCGCGGCACACACGGCGGAGTTCGTCCGGCGGACGGCCGGGACGGGGCCCTGCGGCCAGGAGGCCTGACATGCTGCGCGGCGACCTCGTCGTCCCCCTCCCGGAGCTGCTGCGCCGCCAGGCCGAGCGCCACCCCGAGACGGTCGCGTTCGACGACGGGCACCGCGCGGTGACGTACCGGCAGCTGGAGGCGCGGACCCGGCGGCTGGCCGGGCACCTCGTCGAGCTGGGGCTGCGACAGGGCGACCGCGCGGCACTGCTGCTCGACGACCGTACCGAGCTGGTGGAGAGCTACCTCGCGGTGCCGCGGGCGGGTGCCATCGGCGTGCCGGTCGGACCGGGCGCCTCCGACGACGAACTGACCCGGCTGCTCTCCGACAGCGGCGCCCGGCTCGTCGTCACCGACGCGGCGCACCGCGAGCGGCTGTCGCGGCTGGAGCTCGGGTGCCCGCCCCGCACGGTGCTCGTCGACGGCGCCGGGCCGCACGGCTACGCCCGGCTGGCCTCCGCCGAGCCGGCCGTGCCGGCCCCCGACGACCTCGGCCTGGACGAGCCGGCGTGGCTGCTCTACACGGCCGGGACCAGCGGTGTCCCCAAGGGCGTCCTCTCCACCCAGCGCAACTGCCTGTGGTCGGTGGCGGCCTGCTACGTACCGGTGCTCGGCCTGGGCCCCGGCGACCGGGTGCTGTGGCCGCTGCCGCTGTACCACAGCCTCGCCCACATCGCGTGCGTGCTGGCGGTCACCGCCGCGGGCGCGAGCGCCCGGATCGTCGGCGGCCACGACCCCGGTGAGATGCTGCGGATCTGGGACGAGTACCGGCCGACCGTCGTGGCCGGGGTGCCCGCCACCTGGCACCGGCTCGCCGACGAGGCCGCGGCCCGCGGCGCGCCGCCGCCCGGCCCGCGCGTCTGCCTGGTGGGCGGCGCCGCCGCCACGCCCGCCCTGCGCCGCCGCATCGAGCGGACCTTCGGGGCACCTCTGGCCGACGCCTACGGCTCCACGGAGACCTGCGGCTCCATCGCGATCAGCTGGCCCGGCTCCCCGGTGCCTGGCGACGCCTCCTGCGGGCTGCCCGTGCTGGGTCTCGCGGTGCGCCTGGTCGACCCCCGGACCGGCCACGACGTACCGGACGGCACCGAGGGCGAGGTCTGGGTCCGCGGTCCCAACGTCATGGCCGGCTACCACAACCGGCCCACCGCCACCGCCGAGGCACTGGCGGACGGCTGGTACCACACCGGCGACCTCGCGCGCCGCGACCGCACCGGACACCTGACCATCACCGGGCGCCGCACCGAGCTGATCGTCCGGGCCGGCGAGAACATCCACCCGGCCGAGATCGAGCATGTGCTGTACACCGTCCGCGGCATCGCGGACGTCGCCGTCGCGGGACGGCCGCACGAGGTGCTCGGCGAGGTGCCGGTGGCCTACGTACGCCCGGCGCCCGGCGGCTTCGACCCCGCCGAGGCGCTGGCGGTCTGCAAGGCACGCCTGGCGCACGGCAAGGTGCCCGAGAACCTCTACGAGGTCGCGTGGATCCCACGGACACCCGCGGGCAAGGTCGACCGCCGGCGGCTGCTGACCCTGCCCACCCGGCTGCGGGCGGTCGGCGAGGAGTACTTCCCGGCGCTGTACCGGCTGGACTGGGTGCCCCGGCCGTCGGTGCGGCGGGCCGGCTCGGCCCGGTGGGCGCTGGTCGGACCGCACGCCGAACGCCTGGCGCGGGCCTGCCCGGACGCCCCGGTCACGCTGTACCGCGACGTCGCCGCGCTGGCCGCGGCCGTCGAGGAGGGCCTGCCGCCGCCTCCGGTGGCGCTGCTCGGCACCGCACCGCACGACACCGAGCCGGCCGGCCGTCGGGTACGGTGGCTCCGTCCCTGGCTGGCCGACCCGCGGTTGGCCGGCACCTGCCTGGCCGTGACGATGTGCGGCGCGGTGACCACCGGGCCGGGGCAGCCGGCCGCCTCCCCGGGGCGTGCCGGACTCTGGGCCCGGCTCGGCGCGTTGCAGGCCGAGCACCCGGGCCGCCTCGCGCTCGCCGACATCGACGACGACACGGCCGTGGCGCTGCTGCCCGCGGCCGTGACGGCGGGCGAGCACCGGCTCGCGGTACGGGCGGGCGTGGTCCTGGCACCCCGGCTGGAGCGGGTCGCCACCGATCACGACCGCACGCCGCCGCTCGTCTTCTCCGCCGCCGGGACCACCGTGCTCACCGGCGCCGACACCCCGTGCGGCGCGGCGGTCGCCCGCCACCTGGTCGGCGCGTACGGCGCCGCGCACCTGATCCTGCTCACCGCGCCGGGCCGGGCCGGCCACGCGGCGCCGGTCCGCGCCGAACTCACCGCGGCCGGCGCCGGCGTCGCGCTGCGCGAGTGCGATCCCGCCGACCCCGGGGCCGTGGCGCGGGCGGTGCGCGACGTGTGTGCCGAGCCGGTCACCGCCGTCGTCCACACCGGCCCGCCCGGGGCCCGCCCCGCCGAGGACCCGTCGGCGGTACGCCACCTCTACGCGGCGACCCGGGGCGAGGCGCTGTCGGCCTTCGTGGTCCTCGCCCCGGCCGCCGGGCTGCTCGGCGTGCGGGCCGACGGCCACGACACCGCGTACGCCGCGATGCTCGACGCCGTGACCGGTCAACTGCGCGACGAGGGCGCCCCCGCGCTCTGCGTGGGCTGGGGACCGTGGGCGGACGACGGCACCATCGGCGGCCTGAGCGAACGGACGGCGCTCGCCATGCTGGACGCGGCCCTCTCGGTCGGCCAGGACCGGCTGCTGGCCTGGCACCTCGACACGGAGCCCGTCCTGACCGGCGGCACGCCCTCGGTCCTGGCCGGGCTGATGGGGTGAGCGGCACGGCGCGAGGCCGGCCCCGGCGCGTGCCGGGGTCAGCGGGGCATGTCGGCCAGTGCCGCGCGTACCGCCGACTCCGGTACGTCGCGCACCAGCTCCGCCCCGCCGGGACCGTCCAGGACGAAGGCGAGACCGCCCGCCGCCTTCTTGTCGCGGCGCATCAGGGCGACCAGCCGGTCCGCCGCGACACCGTCGGGCAGCGTCACCGGCAGCCCGTAGTGGGCCACCACCTCGCGGTGTTCGGCCGCGCGCCGCGCGTCGACGCGGTCCAGACGGTGGGCGAGCAGGCCGGCGAAGACCGTGCCGACCCCGACTCCCTCGCCGTGCCGCAGCGCGAAGTCCGTGGCCCGCTCCAGGGCGTGCCCGAGGGTGTGGCCGTAGTTGAGCAGGTGCCGCAGGCCGGTGTCGCGCTCGTCG
This sequence comes from Streptomyces sp. NPDC059895, assembly GCF_042731035.1. Taxonomy (NCBI): domain Bacteria; kingdom Bacillati; phylum Actinomycetota; class Actinomycetes; order Kitasatosporales; family Streptomycetaceae; genus Streptomyces; species Streptomyces sp. NPDC059895. The sequence continues at coordinate 61,230 of NZ_JBHWKO010000014.1, read as the reverse complement.
GCCGACACGATCTCGGCCTTGCGCCGTACGCTCGCGGCGATCTGCTCGGCGACCGGCAGCTCCCGCAGGTCCCCGGCGCCGATGAAGTGGCAGCGGGCGATCTCCCCGTAGCCGTTGATCCACTCGGCGCGCGGCAGTGTGCTCAGGTAGTCGGTGTCGCACAGCACCGCCCGCGGCTGCCAGTACGCGCCCATGAGGTTCTTGCCCTCCGGCAGGTTGACCGCGGTCTTGCCGCCGACGCTGGCGTCCACCTGGGCGAGCAGCGAGGTCGGCAGGTGGATCACCGCGACGCCCCGGTGGTAGAGCGCCGCGGCCAGGCCCGCGCAGTCCGTGGTGCTGCCGCCGCCCACCGAGACCACCGCGTCGTCGCGGTGCAGGTCGAAGCGGGCGAACTCGCGGCACATCTCCTCGACCGAGGCCAGTGTCTTGTTCGCCTCGCCGTCGCGGGCGGCCACGAAGCGCCACGGCACCCCGGGGTCCGGCACGGTGTCGCGCGGCCGGGCGGAGACCACCACGGCACGCCGGGCGCCGACCTGCTCGAGCACGGTGGGCAGGGCGTGCCGGGCACCGGGGCCGATGTGGACGTCGTAGGAGCGGTCGGCCAGCCGTACGCCGACCCGGGTGATCGTCTGTGTCACGGGAGTTCCTCCGATGTTCGGCGGCCGTCGAGCGACCGGGCCAGCCGCAGCGCGCCGCGCAGCGAGGACAGCCCGTCGGCCGCGGCGGCGCGGACCCGCGGGACGTCGAAGCCGGTACGGGCCAGGCGGCGTACGGCGGTGTCGACGGCGTCGACGAAACCGGGGACCCCGGCCGCGAAACCGCCGCCGATGAGCGCCAGTTCGGGATGCAGCAGCTCGGTCACGCCGACGACCGCCGAGGCGAGCGCCGCACCGGCGTCGTCCACCGCCCGGGTGGCCCACGCCTCTTTCGCGCTCACGCCCGCGCGGAGCTCGTCGAAGGTCACCGGGGCACCGCGCAGCCGGGCCGCCCGGCGCAGCACGGCCGGGCCGCACGCCGTCGCCTGGAGGCAGCCGGTACGGCCGCAACGGCAGCGCGGGCCGCCGCGCCGCACGATCAGGTGGCCGATCTCGAACGCCGGCCGTCCGGGCCGGGGGTGGGGCACGCCGCCGAGGACGAGGCCGCCGCCGACGCCGGTGCCGACACCGACGTAGAGCACGTCGTCGCAGCCGCTGGCGGCGGCCTCCGCGAGCGCACCGAGGCCGCCGTCGTCGGACCACGCCACGGGGACGCCCGGCAGGAACGCGCGCAGGGCGGCACCCAGGTCGAGGCCGAGCCAGCCGGGCCGGCTCGGCCAGGCGGTCACCCGCCCGTCCGCGTCCACGGTCGCCGGTACGGCCACGCCCACCGCCGTGAAGCCGCCGGTGCCCGCGGCGAACTCGCGGACCCAGCCGCCCAGCGCGGCCAGGTCGGCGGCACCGCCCGGACCCGGCGCCCAGGTGTGGGTGACGGCGCCGCGGATGCTCGTGCCCTCCCGCTCCGTGCCGTCGTGTTCGGCGCGCAGGGCCACCTTGGTGCCGCCGATGTCGATGCCCAGGTAACCCGGTCGGGACGTCATGCCACGGCTCCGGTCACGCGGGCACGGCGGGGCAGTGGGCCAGCAGCTCGCCGGGGGAGCGGATCACCAGGTCCGGGTGTGCGGCGAGCAGGTCGCCGTCGTCGGACAGCGCCCAGGTGGCGGCGACGGCGGTCACCCCGGCGCCGCGCGCGCTGGCGATGTCGGTGGGCGCGTCGCCGACCATGACCGCCTCGGCCGTCGGGACGCCGAGCAGCCGCAGCGCATGCTCGACCATGTCGGGCGCGGGCTTGGGCCGCGGAACCTCGTCGGAGCCGATCACGTGGGCGAAGAACCCGGCCAGGCCGGCGTCGTGCAGCAGCGCCCGGGCCCGCGGACCGCTCTTGCCGGTCGCTATGGCCATGACCAGCCCCCGGGCGCGCAGCTCGGTCAGCAGATCGAGGACGCCGTCGAAGACGGTCACCTGGTGGGACAGCCGATAGCTCTCCCGTACGAAGGGCGCCTCCATCGCCAGCGGCAGGCCCATGATCTGCATGATGTCGGGGAAGTGCCGGCCCAGATGGCGCCGGTACTCGTCGAACGGCGCCGGACCCGGGCCGACGACCTCGGCGTACGCGACGGCGAACGCCTGCTCCATCACGGCGAAGCTGTCCACCACGACGCCGTCCAGGTCGAAGATCACCGCGCGCCGGGCCGGTGCGCCCGTGGTCCGGGCGCCGGTCCCGCGGAGGTCGGTGCTGCGGGCGTCGGTGCTGCGGGCGCCGGTCCGGTGGGTCGGGTCGATGCTCATGGGGCTCCGATCTGTGCGGGGCACGGTCAGCCGGCGGCCACGGCGTCGGCCAGGGTGTCCGCCACGATCCGGGCGACGAGGTGCATGTCCTCCTCGGTGGCGAGCAGCACCCGGTGGTGGAGCCAGACGCAGTCCTGGCTCAGCGCCTCGGAGACCGGACAGCGCCGGGCCAGTTCGTCCACGGTGGTGTCCGGCGCGGCCGTCTCCCAGAACCCTCCGGTCCGGTAGACCACGCGGAACGCGCGGAAGGCGGGCAGCCCGGCGGTGACGAGCCGGTCCACGAGGTCGTTGCGGCGCCGCTCGTCCCAGCCCGGAAGCCGGAACATCGCCATGTAGTGCGGGTTGCGGTCGCCGCGCTTGTCCACGCCCTGCGGTACCACGCCGGGTATCTCGGCGAGCAGTGCGGACAGCAGCGGCCAGCGCTCCTCCCGGACGTCGATCTGCTGCTCCAGCCGTCCCAGTTGGGCGCGGAGCAGCGCCGCCGAGAACTCGTTCATCCGGAAGTTGGAGCCCGACGTCTCGTGGAAATAGCCGAGGTCGTCCTGCGGACGCCCGCAGGTGTGCCGCAGATACGCCTGCTGGTGACGTTCCGGGTCGGGGCCGAGCAGCGCGCCGCCCTCGCCCGCGGTCATCAGCTTGCCGTTCTGGAAGCTGAAGGCCGCGTCCGAGCCCAGTTCGCCGACCCGCCGGCCGCGCCAGCGGGCGCCGTGCGCGTGCGCGGCGTCCTGCACCAGCGCCACGCCGGCCGCGGCGGCCAGCTCCGGCAGGGCGTCCATGTCGGCCAGCTGACCGGCCATGTGCACCGGCATGATCGCGCGGGTCCGGTCGGTGATCGCGGCGGCGGTGGCCTGCGGGTCGAGACACCAGGTGCGCGGGTCCACGTCGACGGGGACGGCCACCGCGCCGATCCGCTGGACCGCCTGCGACGACGAGATGAACGTGAAGGCGGGCACGATGACCTCGGTGCCGGGGCCGACGCCGTGGCACTCCAGGGCCAGTTCGAGCGCGGCGGTTCCACTGCTGACCGCCAGTGCGTGCGGGGACCCGTGATGCTCGGCGAACTCCCGCTCGAAGGCCGTCACTTCGGTGCCGGTCACCCGCCACCACTGGCCCTGGTCCAGGACGCGGAGCAGGCCCTGCCGCTCCGTGTCGTCGGATTGCGGCCACTCGGGAAAACTCGGCCGCGCCGCTGCGCGCATGACGACTCCCTCACTGGGTTCGGTAGTGCGTACGGTGCAGGAACTCGTCGACGAGGCCGGGCAGTCCGGCGGTCGAGGCCACCGCGCCGAAGACGTGGTAGTCCGGCCGGACCAGCGCCGCGGCGGCCCCGGCGGCGGCCAGCCAGGCGTGGTAGACGCCGTCGGTGTCGGTCACTTCTGTCACTTGCGTCACTTGCGTCGGCTGCGTCACTTGCGCCGGCTGTGCCGGTGGTGCCGGTGGTGCCGGCTGTTCCGCTGTCGCCGTCCCGTCCGCGGGCAGCAGGTGGACGAGGCGGCAGCCCCAGCGATCCAGCGCGGCGAGCCGGTCGGCGCCGAGCGCCGGGCGCGGGTCCGCCGTGGCGACGAGTACCAGGCCCGTGCCGACGGCCTCGTCGAAGAGCGCCACCCGGCCGGCGCGTGCCACGCGGCCCTGGGGGACCACCTCGCCCACGGCGAGCCGCCGTTCGGCATCGCGGGCCAGCAGTCCCTGGGGCAGCGACTCGGCGGGGTCGGGCGCGGCGGCGGGCCGGTTCTCGGCGCCCGTCAGCATCGAAGCGTCCCGGTCGGCCGCCGCCGCCGGGTCCGTCACACAGATCACCTGGCCGAGCTTCACCGAGGCGACGATCGACTCCTTCGCCAGCCGGCGGCGCTCGACGGGGTACGTGTCGAGCAGCCGCTCGCCCGCCAACCCGCGCAGCACCGCGTCGAGCTTCCAGGCCAGGTTGGCCGCGTCGCGAATGCCCGAGCACATGCCCTGGCCGACGAACGGAGGCATGAGGTGGGCGGCGTCCCCGGCGAGCAGCACGCGTCCCGAGCGCCACCGTTCGGCCCAGCTCGCCTGGAAGGTGTAGACGGCGCTGCGGGTCAGTTCGGCGTTCTCCGGGGTGACCCCGTGGTCGGCGAGCAGCCGCCACACCGTCTCGGGCCGCTCCAGTTCGGCGGCGGTCTCGCCGGGCAGCCGCATGAACTCGTAACGGCGCCGGCCGTGTCCGCTGCCGACCAGGGTGGTGGGGCGGACGGGGTCGCAGATCTGGATGTTCGTGGGTACGAAGGTCACCGGGCCGTACGGCACCACGTCGCACAGCAGCCAGTCGTACGAGAAGCCCAGGTCGGTGCCGGGCGGGTCGAGGTGCTTGCGGACGAAGCTGTTGGCGCCGTCGCAGCCCACCACCCAGGCACCGCGGAGTACCTCGGTGGTGCCGTCCGGCAGTGCCGCCGTGACCTCGACCCGGTCGGAGTGGTCCGCGATGCCGACGACGGTGTGCCCGTGGCGGACGGACAGCCCGGGGTGTTCCCGCTGCTGTGCGTGCAGGGCGGCTTCGAGGTGGGGCTGGTGCATGGTGGTGGCGTCCGGCCAGCCGTAGCGTCCCGGGTCGGCGAAGGCGAGGCGGACCAGCGGACGGCCTGCGGCGTTGCGCCACTCGTAGCCGGTCGCGGGCTCGCCGACATCGGCCAGCCGGCCGCCGACGCCGGTCGCGGCCAGCAGCCGCGCCGTCTCCCCGTCGAAGCTGGTCGCGCGGGGCAGGGTGTAGGGCCCGGTGCGCCGTTCCAGTACGACGACCCGGTGCCCCCGCCGGCCCAGGTAGAGTGCCAGCGCCGCGCCGACCGGACCGTGTCCGACGACGATGACGTCCGGGTCTTCGACGTCCGCGTCGTGCGGCGGTGCTGAGCTGGACAAACCTGCCTCCGTACCTTCGGGTGGACCCCTGGGGCCCTTCTGACGGACCCGGGTGGCGGCCCGCCGTGCCGCCCGGGGCCGGGGTCCGCCGTCAGACGCCCGTCACCCTCCCGTCGCACTCCCGCCCGCGGGCCGTGCCGCGCCGCGGGCGGGAGTACGACGGTGACGACGGGCCCCGGCGGGGCGCGTGTCGACCGCGCACGGTCACCAGGTGACCGGCAGCTCGCGGACGTTGAAGATGGACGTCTTCGTACGCAGCGGGATGTCGGACGACGGCACGGCCAGCCGCAGCCCCGGCAGGCCCTCGAACAGGGTCCGCAGCCCGGCCTTGAGGAGCACCCGGGCGAGGTTCTGCCCGATGCACTGGTGGATGCCGTGCCCGAAGGCCACGTGCCCGGCGGCGTCGCGGCCCAGGTCCAGCTTGGCCGGGTCCGGGAAGACCGACGGATCGCGGTTGGCGGCCGGCAGGGACACCGTGACGGTCTCGCCCTTACGGACCAGGACGTCACCGAGCTGCACGTCCTCCAGCGCGGTCCGGAAGATCTCGTACTGGTTGACCGTGACGTAGCGCAGCAGTTCCTCGAGGCCCTTGTCGAGCAGCGCGGGTTCGGCCCGCAGCCGCTCCAACTGGTCCGTGTGGTGCAACAGCGCGAAGCTGCTGACCGCGAGGGCGCCCTCGGTGGTGACGGTGCCCGCGACGAACAGGAGCATCAGGATGCTCGTCAGTTCCTCGTCGTTCAGCTCGCCGGCCTGGACCAGCCGGGTGATGATGTCGTCGCCCGGCTCGTCGCGCTTGCGGGCCACGAACTGCGGGACCATGTTGAACGTCTCCGTGGCGACCCGGTCGGCCCAGTCGATGTCCGCCTCGGGGTTGTGGATGACGTCCGGGTACTCCGCGAGCTTGAGGTACTCCTCCTCGGAGAGCCCGAGCAGATCGGTGATCACCCGCAGCACCAGCGGCTCGACGTAGTGGCGTACCAGGTCGGCCCCGGGCCCCTGCTCCTTGAGCAGCTCCAGCTGAGAGGTCGCGAACTCCTGTATTTTCGGCGCCAGTTGGTTCATGCGGCGGGTGGTGAACTCGCCGGTCAGCATCCGCCGGTACTTCGTGTGGTCCGGCGGGTCCATGTGGATGAACATGCCCGGCACCGCGGGCCAGACCGGGATCGGCTCACCGTTCTTCGTGACCGGGAAGTGCCCGATCTCGATGTCGTGGCTGAACCGCGGATCGGCCAGGACCTGGCGGGTCAGCTCGTAGTTGCAGACGAACCAGCCCAGGTGCCCGGAGGGGTAGGTCATCCGTACGGCGGGCTGCTCCTCGCGGAGCGCATCGAACAGCGCCGGCGGATCGAAGGCGTCGGTGCGGTCCCAGTGTTGCTGGAAGGTGATGGTGTCGACCATGAACGGCCCTCTTCTCAGACGGTGGCCAGCTTCCGCAGCGTCTCGATCGCAGTGGCCTTGGATTTGTCGGCGGCGGGGATGAATTGCGCCAGCGGCGGAGCGACGTGCGCCATCGTCAGCTCGGCCTGCACGAAGGTCAGGTCCTCGTCGAGGCCGATCGAGGCCAGCACGTGCCGCAGATACGGCTCCACGTGGTCCCGGGGCTCGCGCGAGGGCACCATCGAGTTGGAGCCGCCGCGGGCACTGGTCAGGACGACCTGCTTGCCCTTGAGCAGAGCGCCCGCACCCGGGATCACCTGGTGCCGGGGGACGACGATCCAGTCGAACCACGCCTTGAGCGTGGAGGGGATGTTGTAGTTGTACATCGGGACGCCGATCAGGATCGTCGTCGCCTCACGGATCTCGGCGATCAGCCGCGCGGCGAGTTCGCGCTCCTGCTCCGTCTCGCCGTGGTGGCCGCCCGCCGGATCGTACAGGTGCTCCCGGATTCCGTGGGTGAGGTGCGGCACCGGATCGGTGGCCAGGTCGCGGTAGACGTAGCCGGCCCCCGGATGCGCGGCCTTCCACTCCTGTGCGAAGAAGGCGCTCAGCTCCCGACTGGTGGAGCCGGTCCGGCGGATGCTGGAGTCGATGTGCAGCAGCACGGGCATGCAGTCTCCTTCGCACGTACGGGTGCGACGTGTCGGGGTGTGTGAACAGCGGCCCGGTCAGGCTATGAAGCCCCGTGGAGCGCCCACATCCCTCGTCTTGATAGGCGCCGCGGACCGCCCCCGGAGCGCCGGGGGTCCCGCCCGCCGGCAGGGACTCAACGGCCGGTCAGGGAACGGGAGACGACGCGCAGCACCGCGGGGGCCTGCTCGACGAGGAAGAAGTGACCGCCGGGGAAGCGGTGCAGCGCGAAGGCGCCGTCGGTGTGCTCGCGCCACGCCTCGGCCTCCTCCTGGGACACCCGCGGGTCCCGGTCGCCGGTCAGCACGGTCACCGGGCAGTGGAGCATCCGGCCCGGCACGTCCCGGTACGTCTCGACCGCCCGGTAGTCGGCACGGATGGCGGGCATGCTCATGGCGAGCACATCGGGGTCGGACAGGAACGGCGCGTCGGGTCCGGACAGCAGCTTCATCTCGGCCACGACCTCGTCGTCGCTGCGCCGGTGCACGTTCTCCGGCCGGTGGCGCGAGGGAGCCCGGCGGCCCGACGCGAACAGATGGCTCGGGCCGGGCCGGCCGGTCTCCTGGAGCCGCAGGGCCAGCTCGTAGGCCAGGGTGGCGCCCATGCTGTGTCCGAACAGGGCGAACGGCCGGTCGCTGATCGGGGTCAGCGCGGCGAAGATCCGGTCGACCAGCTCGGAGATGTTGTCGATGTTGGCTTCGGTACGCCGGTCCTGCCGCCCGGGGTACTGCACCGCCAGCACCTCCACAGCGGGCGACAGCGACCTCGCCACCGGGAAGTAGAAACTGGACGATCCGCCGGCGTGCGGCAGGCACACCAGCCGGGGCGCGCCGTCGGGCGCCGGCTGGAAGCGGCGGATCCAACGGCTGGCGGCGACCGTCTCGACCTGGCTCTGGGACACGCTGCTGCTCCTTGCGTCGACAACGCCGCGAGGCCGGACGCCTCGCGGGGCCGGACCGGAAGGGGTCCCGGAAAATGCTCCGGGACAGCCCCCCGGCGGCGCCCCACCAGGTTTGACAGTCCTGCCGTGTCCGTGGGTTCCGTCGGCCGGTCGCCACTCCTGGCGGTCAGCCGTGGGTTCCGTCGGCCGGTCGCCACTCCTGGTGGTCAGCCGTGGGTCCCGCCGGCCGGTCGCCACTCCTGGCGGTCAGCCGTGGGTTCCGTCGGTCGGTCGCCATTTCTGGTGGTCAGCCGTGGGTTCCGTCGGTCGGTCGCCATTTCTGGTGGTCAGCCGTGGGTTCCGCCGGCCGGTCGCCACTCCTGGCGGTCAGCCGTGGGTCCCGCGAACCGGTGCCCGTACTGCCGGTTCGTCGCCGGTTCCACCGGTCAGTCGCTCTGCTCGGCCAGGCGTGTCCACAGGCTCGTGAGCTCGCCCCGGGACGAGACGCTCAGCTTGCCGAAGATGCTTTTCAGGTGGTAGGCGACGGTGTGTCGGGACAGGTAGATCTGGTTCGCGACCTGGCTGTTCGTCAGGCCCTGTGAGACCAGCTCGGCCACCTGCGTCTCGGTCTCGGTCAGACTGGAGCGGCCCGAGGGCGCTTCCACGGAGCGTGCCGACGGGGACCGCCGCCGGTGGTCGCGCATGTCGCGCAGCCTGGCCCTGACGCGGGCGAAGTCGTGCAGGGAGCCGATCGCGTCGTAGGCCTTCAGCGCCTGCTCGAGGCTCTCGATCCCGGCGGCGCGGTCACCGGGGCGGCCGGCCAGCAGCAGACCCAGGTGCTCGGTGGCCAAGGCCCGCGTCCATGGGTCGGTGTGCTCCTGCGCGGCCCGCCGTAACTCCTCGGCCTCCTGGTGGAGCAGGCCCGCGGCGTGCATGGCGGAGACCTGCAACGTGTGGAACTCGGCGTTGTTGCGTGCGATGGTGTCGGCCAGTTGCACCAGGCGCTCGGCCATCCCGGTCGCCCCCGACCGGAGGGCGAAGCGGACCAGCACCGGCGCGGCGGCGGGCTGCCCCAGGAAGATATCGTTGTCGTAGAGGGCGTTCTCCGCGACCGCGGCCATCACGCGCGCGGCCTCCTGCGGGCCGCGGTGGACGCGCACCACCTGAGCGGTGATCCAGGCGGCGTCCGCGCCGATCAGCGGCAGCCGGCCGAAAAGGGCGTCCTCACACAGGCGCTGCGAGTAACGTAACGCCGTGCGCAGGTCGTTCAGGCGTAAGCCCACGGTGGTCATGACGATGTGTCCGAGGGGCACGATCCGGCAGTTCTCCTGCCGTTCGGCCTCGTCCAGACCGGCCGTGGCCAGCTTCAGCGCCTCTCTGTAGCGGCCCTGCGCGAGCCGTATGTGGGCCCGCACTATGGCCGCGTCCGCGCCGCCGTGCCGCCGGGCGTGGGGGACGAGGAAGCGTTCGAGCGCCGCCTCCGCCTCCGCCGTCCGGCGCAGCTGGGTGAGCTGGAGCGTCAGGACCAGTCCGGCGGCGGAGAGGTCCTGGCGGTTGTGTTGTTCGACGTGCTGCTCCGCCACGTTCTCCATGCAGGACAGTGCAGGTTGGACCTCGGCGTGCTGCCAGAATCGCAAACCTTTTTCGAACAGGTCCATGCGCACGTCGCATGGCGTCGTCGCCACGGCGTCGTGCGATTTCCGACTCGGACTCCTGTGGGAGATTTTCAACCTGAACATAATGGTGCTCCCGCTGTTGTCTGTCTAGACGCGACCCCCGTGAACGCGCCACGGTGGCGAGGTTTGGCGCAATCATTTCCGCCCGCGGCGACGCGACCCGTCGTGTCGATAGACAGGCCCCGTGGTGAGCCGGTTCCATGATGTGCCCAAGAGCTGCTCGCGCATGATCATTTGGGAGAACTGTTGATCAGTGCCTCTCACTGTAGTCTCACGCCCACTACGAGTATGTGAAAGCTTATCTATTTCTTGGTTGTTAAAGAGTCTGTAACAAATGCGGGCCGCGAGACCGTGCGAAGTGGGATGACCGGCCGGTCATGCCGACCAGAACGGGGCGAATCGGAACGGTGGTGCGTGGAGTCGGGGCCGCCGACGCCGTCGCTACCAATCTGGGGGATGTGACGCTCTGTCGGAGCGATCTAGCGTGGCGTCACAGCGGTCGGGGAAAGCGGTGGTGAGCGGGGCGGGAGGCGCCCGCCGGCCTGCTTCGCCGGGTGCCGGCGGTGACCCGCGCGGCCCGGTCCGGTACCTGGCGCGGGTGCGGTCGCACCCTTCATCGGGATTCGTGGCGCCTACGCAATGACTCACAGGGACGGACAGCTCTTCAGGGGGAAGGTGTGGTGGTTCCGTTCATGCGTTCCGACCTTGTCAGGCCGCTGACTGAACTCCTGATTCGGCATTCCGTGGAACGCGGTTCGCGGATTGCGTTCGCTGATGATCTGCGCGCTGTCACTTACCGCCAACTTGAGGCACGGACCCGCCGACTCGCAGGTCACCTGGTGGAACTCGGGGTCGTTCGCGGAAGTAAAGTTCTGATGTGCTTCGGTAATCGTGTAGAAATGGTGGAATCCTATCTGGCGGTGTTGCGCGCGGGCGCCGTGGCCGTACCCGTCAACCCGCGGTCCACCACCGCGGAACTGCGTTATCTGCTGGCCGACAGCGGCGCGGCCTTCGTCCTCGCACACACCTCCTGCGCGGCCGCCCTGCGCGCCGCCCACGGCGCCGAGCCGCCCGTCACGATCGTCGCCGGAGCCGGGACGCCGGAGCCGGGTGAACTCGCGTACGAGCGGCTGGCGGACGTCGAGCCGCCCACGGATCCACCCGACGACCTCGGCCTCGACGAGGTCGCGTGGATGTTCTACACATCGGGAACCACCGGACGGCCCAAGGGGGTGCTCTCCACTCAGCGCAACTGCCTCCACTCCGTGGCCGCCTGCTATGTGCCGGTGCCGCAACTGTCCCCGGAAGACCGGGTGTTGTGGCCGCTGCCGCTCTTCCACAGCCTTTCGCACATCGCCTGCGTCCTGTCCGTGACCGCCGTCGGCGCGCAGGCCCGGATCATGGCGGGCAACTCCGGCGCCGACGTGGTCGAGGCGCTGCGCGCCGAACGCTCCACGTTCCTGGCCGGCGTGCCCACCGTCTACCACCACCTCGTGCGCGCCGCACAGGACGGCTTCACCGCCCCGGACCTGCGGATCGGCCTGGTCGGCGGCGCGGTCACCAGTGCCGAACTGCAACGTGCCGTGGAGGAGACGCTCGGCGTGCCGCTGGTCGACGCCTACGGCTCCACCGAGACGTGCGGCTCCATCACCGTCAACCCGCCCGGTGGCAACCGGGTGGAGGGCTCCTGCGGACTGCCGGTGCCCGGCGTCGACGTCCGCGTCGTCGATCCCCGTACCGGCGCGGACACCGCCGACGACGAGGAGGGCGAGGTCTGGGTCCGCGGCCCCAACGTCATGGCCGGCTACCACGGTGCGCCCGAGCTCACGGCCGAGGCGTTCCGCGACGGCTGGTTCCGCACCGGCGACCTGGCCGTCCGGGCCGCCACCGGCCACCTCAGCATCCGCGGCCGGATCAAGGAACTGATCATCCGGGGCGGGGAGAACATCCACCCCGTCGAGATCGAGAGCGTGCTGCGCACCGTCCCCGGGGTCGCCGACGTGGCCGTGGCCGGGCTGCCGCACGACACCCTGGGCGAGATCCCGGCCGCCTACGTCGTCCCCGGGCCCGGCGGATACGACCTCGCCGCACTGCTGGCCCGCTGCCGCACGGAGCTGTCCGCCTTCAAGATCCCCGAGCAGGTGCACGACGTCACGGAGATCCCGCGCACCGGCTCCGGCAAGGTGATCCGGCACCGGCTCGCCGAACTCCCCACCGAACAGCGGTACTCGGCGAGCGCACCCGGCGACCCGGCACCGGCGCACCGCGCGGACCCGGCCGTCGCCGCACGGCTGCGCACCGAGCTGAGCGGCCTCGACGCGCAGGACCAGGAGGAGACGCTCACCGCCCTGGTGTGCGCCGAGGTGGGCCGGCTCCCGCTGCCGCCCGGCGCGCCGGAACCGGCTCCCGGGCAGGCCTTCCGGGACCTGGGCCTGACCTCGGCCCTGGTCGTCCAGTTGCGCGACCACCTCACGGGGCGCACCGGACTGCGGCTCACCTCCACCGTCGGCTTCGACCACCCGACGCCCGCCGCGCTCGCCGCACACCTGCGCCGCGGGCTGTTCGGGATCTCCGAACCCGACGCCCCCTCGCCCGCCGGTCCCGCGGACGCCGACGAGCCCATCGCCGTGGTCGGCATGAGCTGCGAACTGCCGGGCGGGGTCACCGGCCCGGCCGGACTGTGGGACCTGGTCCGCGCCGGACAGGAACGGCGCTCCGAGTTCCCGGCCGACCGCGGCTGGGACCTCGACCGCCTGCTCGACACGGAACCGGGCCGGACCGGCACCTCGCACACCCGCCACGGCGGCTTCCTGGCCGACGCCGCCGGCTTCGACGCCGCGTTCTTCGGGATCTCCCCGCGCGAGGCCCTGGCCATGGACCCGCAGCAGCGACTCCTCCTGGAGAACTCCTGGACGGCGCTCGAACACGCCGGTCTCGCACCCGACGGACTGCGCGGCGCCGACATCGGCGTCTTCACCGGCGTCATGAACCGCGACTACGCGAGCGGGCTGCGGCAGGTCCCCGAGGAGACCGAGGGCTTCCTCACCACCGGCCTGGCGACCAGCGTGGCCTCCGGCCGGATCGCGTACGTGTTCGGCTTCGAGGGCCCCGCGGTCACGGTGGACACCGCCTGCTCCTCCTCACTGGTCGCCGTCCACCTCGCCGCGCAGGCGCTGCGCTCGGGGGAGTGCTCGATGGCGCTCGCCGGCGGCGCCACGGTGATGGCCTCGCCGGACTCCTTCGTGGAGTTCTCCCGGCAGGGCGGCCTCGCCGCGGACGGCCGCTGCAAGTCCTTCGCGGCCGGCGCGGACGGCACGGCCTGGGCCGAGGGCGCCGGTGTCGTCGTCCTGGAGCGGCTCTCCGAGGCCCGGCGCCGCGGCCACCGCGTCCTGGCCGTGGTCCGCGGCTCCGCGGTCAACCAGGACGGCGCCTCCAACGGCCTCACCGCCCCGAACGGCCGCGCCCAGCAGCGCGTCATCCGCCGGGCCCTGGCCACGGCGGGCCTGACCGGCGCCGACGTGGACGCGGTGGAGGCGCACGGTACGGGTACGACGCTCGGCGACCCGATCGAGGCGCAGGCGCTGCTGGCCACGTACGGCCGTGACCGGGACGCGGACAACCCGCTGTGGCTGGGTTCGGTGAAGTCCAACATCGGCCACGCGCAGGCCGCCGCCGGAGTGACCGGGCTGATCAAGATGGTGCAGGCGCTGCGCCACGAGGAACTGCCGCCCACCCTGCACGTCGACGAGCCGACCCCCGAGGTCGACTGGTCCGGCGGCACGGTACGGCTGCTCACCGAGACCCGGCCGTGGCCGCGCACCGACCGGCCGCGCCGGGCCGGTGTCTCCGCCTTCGGCATCAGCGGCACCAACGCCCACGTGATCATCGAGGAGGCGCCGGCCGAGCCGCCCGCCACCGACGAACCCGGCACCGAACCCGACGCCGTGCTGCCCCTGGTCCTCTCCGCGCGGGGCACCGCAGCCCTCACCGAACAGGCCCGCCGCCTCGCCGACTTCCTCGCGACGGACCGGGCGGACCTCCGGCAGGTCGCCCGCACCCTGGCCGACCGGCGGGCCACGCTGCCCGACCGGACCGTCGTCGTCGCGGCCGACCGGGCCGCCGCGGTCACCGCCCTGACCGCGCCGATCCCGGCCGCCGCCGACCGCGGTGACACCGGCGTGGTGTTCCTCTTCCCCGGACAGGGCGCCCAGTGGGCCGGGATGGCCCGCGGCCTGTACCACCGGTTCCCGGCGTTCGCGCGGCGCTTCGACGAGACCTGCGCGCTGCTCGACGAGCACCTGGCGGGCGCCGTCTCGTGCCCGGTCGCGGACGCGGCGTTCGGCGCGGTGGGCGAGGACGCCGCGGACCTCGTCGACGGCGCGGTACCCGGCCTCGGCCCGCTCGACCAGACCGTACTGTCCCAGGCCGCCCTCTTCGCCGTGCAGAGCGGGCTCCTGGCCCTGCTGCGGCAGGCGGGCGTCCGGCCCGCCGCGCTGGCCGGACACTCGATCGGCGAGGTGGCCGCGGCCCACGCCGCCGGAGCGCTCTCCCTGCCCGACGCGGCCCGCCTGGTGGCCGCCCGCGGCCGGGCCATGCAACGCGCCGCCGCGGGCGGGGCGATGGCCGCCGTGGCGGCGGCCGAAGCGGACGTCCGCCCGCTGCTGCGCGACGGCGTGGAGATATCCGCCGTCAACGGCCCGGCGGCCGTCGTCGTCTCCGGCCGCGGCGGCGCCGTGACCGACCTCGTCGCCGCCGCCCGGGAACGCGGCTGGCGGGTCCGCGAGCTGCGCGTCTCGCACGCCTTCCACTCCGCCGCCATGGAACCGGTGCTGCCCGGCTTCCGCGACGCGATCGAGCACCTCGACCGGCGGGCCCCCACCCTGCCGGTCTACGCCGGCCGCACCGGGGCCCGCGCCGCCGACGACTTCGCCACCGCGGACTACTGGGTCGCCCAGACCCGGCACCCGGTCCGCTTCGGCGACGCCGTGGCCGCCGCGCTGGCCGACGGACACCGCACCTTCCTCGAGCTGGGCCCGGCGACGCTGGGCGGACTGATCGGCGAGCCGGATGCCGTCACGCACAGCTTGCTGCGCCGGGACCGCGACGACCGGCAACAGCAGGAGGACCTGCTGCGCGCCCTCGCCGCGCTGCACACCGACGGCACGACCGTCGACTGGGGCGCGCTGCTGCCGCCGGGCGCCGACCCGGTCGTGGACCTGCCGACGTACCCCTTCCAGCACCAGCGCTACTGGCTCACCGACGCCGCCCGCCCCCGCGGCGGCGACGGGCTCGGCCTCGGCGCCGCCGGACACCCGCTGGTCGACGCGTTCGTCGAGGCACCCGGCACGGACGTCCGGATCGCCGCCGCGACCTGGTCCCGGCGGACGCTGCCCTGGTCCACCGTGCCCGCCGCGGCCCTGGTCGAACTGGCCATCCGGCTCGGCGACGAACTGGGCACGCCCCGGCTGCGCGAACTCGTCGTGGACCGGCCGCTCACGCTTCCCGAGCGCGGCGGGATCGCGGCGCGGGTCACCGTGGACACCGCGGGCGACGACGGGACGCGTGCGCTGCGCGTCCACACCCGGGGCGGGGCGGACACCGGCTGGCGGGAACACGCACGGGGAGTCCTGGAACCGGACACCGCGCTGCGCGAGGTCCCGGCCGAGGGCGCCGGTGAGGCCGAAGAGTCCGCGTACGCCGTTGAGTCCGCGTACGCCGTTGAGGCCGCGTACGACGTTGAGCCCGCGTACGACGATGAGTCCGCGTACGCCGATGAGCCCGCGTCCGACAATGAGTTCGCGTACGCCGAAGAGTTCGCCCAAGACGCCACGCCCGACGCCACGCCCGACGGCGACACCAGCGCCTACGACGTCGCGCTCGGCCCCGACGACGACGCCGGCGCCTACGGACTGCACCCCACCCTGCTGGACGCCGCCGTACGGACCGTCCTCGGCGACGGACGGCACCCGGCGCGCTGGAGCGGCGTCTCGCTGCTCGCCTCCGGTGCCACCGCCGTACGCGCACGCTCGGCCGGCTCCCCCTCCGCCGAGGGCGCTCGGCTGGTCCTGAGCGATCCGGACGGCCGCCCCGTGATGACCGTCGACGCGGTGGCCGGCGCCGAGCTCGGCGCCGAGCAGCTGCGGGCCGACCCCGGCCTGCTCCGCGACGCGCTGTTCCGTCCCGAGTGGACGGCCGTCGACCTGCCCGTCCCGGCCGCCGGGAGCGGCGACCTCCCGGACCCGGTGCGGGTCGCGACCGCCGCCGACCTGGCCGTGCTGGCCGCGGGCGGCGACGCGCCCGGACTGCTGCTGTTCGAGGTCGGCGCGGACCTGCTCGACGACCCGCTGGCGGCCACCGGCACCGTCCTGGAGGTGCTGCACCGCTGGCTCGCCGAGCCCGCCCTGGAGCGGACCCGCCTGCTCGTGCTCACCCGCGACGCCGAACAACCGGGCATCGACCGGCCGGGCGCCGCGGCCGTCGCGGGCCTGATCCGCTCGGCACAGTCCGAGAACCCCGGACGGCTCCACCTGGTGGCCGCCGACACGCCCCCCACCCCCGGCACCCTGCGCGCCATCGCCGCCGCCGGCCATCCGCAGACCCGGATCAGCGGAGCGGCAGGAGCGGCCGGAGCGGACCGGCCGACGGTTCTGCTGCCCCGGCTCACTCCGGTCCCGGTGCGGCCGGCCGACCCCCGACTCGCCCCCGGCGGCACCGTCCTGATCACCGGCGGCACCGGCACCCTCGGCGCCCTCGTGGCCCGGCACCTCGTCACCCGGCACGGCGTACGCCACCTGCTGCTGGTCAGCCGCCGGGGACCCGCCGCGCCCGGCGCGCGGCGGCTGACCGACGACCTCACCGCGCTCGGCGCCGAGGTCACCGTCGCCGCCTGCGACGCCGCCGACCGGCCGAGCCTGGCCGCGCTGCTCGACTCGATTCCCGCCGCACACCCGCTGACCGGCGTCGTGCACGCGGGCGGCGTCCTCGACGACGGCGTCCTCACCGCGCTCACCCCGCAGCGCCTGGCCACCGTGCTGCGCCCCAAGGCGGACGCCGCGCTCGCGCTCGACGAACTCACCCGGAACCTCGACCTGGCCGCCTTCGTGCTGTTCTCCTCGGCCGCGGGCGTGTTCGGCAACCCGGGCCAGGCCAACTACGCCGCCGCCAACGCCACCCTCGACGCGCTCGCCGAACGACGCCATGCCCAGGGGCTGCCCGCCGTCGCCATCGCCTGGGGACAGTGGGCGCCACCCGGCGAGATGACCGGCCGGATGAGCGCCACCGACCTGCGGCGCACCCGCCGTACGGGCATGGTCGCCCTCACCGAGGCGGCCGGCCTGACGCTCCTGGACGCCGCCCTCGGCGCCGGACAGCCCGTGCTGGTCGCCGCCCAGCTCGACCTGCCGACCGTGCGCGCCGCCGCGTCCGGCGCCGCCCTCAGCCCGCTGCTGCGGGCCCTCGCCCCGCCCGCGCGCCCGGCCGCCGGCGCCCCACCGGCCGGTCCGGACGGCCTGGCACGGCGCCTGGCGCCGCTGCCCCCCGCCGAGCGGGACGCCGCGCTGCTCGAACTCGTCCGCCGGCACGCCGCCGACGTGCTCGGACACCCCGACGCCACGGCGATCCGGCCCGACCGGGCCTTCCGCGAGGCCGGCTTCGACTCGCTGACCGGCGTCGAACTGCGCAACCGGCTGGCCGCGGCGACCGGCCTGCGGCTGAGCCCCACCGTCACCTTCGACCACCCGACGGCCGCCCGGCTCGCGGCCCGCCTCGGCACCCTGCTCCTGCCGGAGCCGGCGCGGGAGGCCCGCCCGACCGTGCCGCGGGCCGCCCCGGCGGACGAGCCCGTCGCGATCGTCGCCATGGGATGCCGCTTCCCCGGCGGCGTCACAGGCCCCGAGGACCTCTGGCGGATCGTCGCCGACGGCGTCGACACGGTCGGCCCGTTCCCCGCCGACCGCGGCCTCGACGCCGAGGCGCACTACGACCCCGACCCCGACCGGGCCGGCGCCGTCTACGTCCGCGACGCCGCCTTCCTCGACGACGCCGCCGGCTTCGACGCCGCGTTCTTCGGCATCTCGCCCAACGAGGCGCTGGCCATGGACCCCCAGCAGCGGCTGCTCCTGGAGACGTCGTGGGAGACCTTCGAACGGGCCGGGATCGACCCGGACACGCTGCGCGGCCAGGAGGTCGGCGTCTTCGTCGGCACCAACAGCAACGACTACGCCCTGCGCCTGCACGACGCGAACGCGCTCGAAGGACTGCGCCTGACCGGCGTCTCACCCGGTGTCGCCTCGGGCCGTATCGCCTACCACCTCGGACTCGAAGGCCCCGCCCTCACCCTGGACACCGCCTGCTCCGGCTCGCTGGTCGCCCTGCACCTGGCCGCGCAGGCACTGCGCCGCGGAGAGTGCACGATGGCCCTGGCCGGCGGTGTCATGGTCATCGCCGCCCTCGACACCTTCGTGGAGTTCTCCCGGCAGCGCGGCCTCGCACCCGACGGCCGGTGCAAGGCCTTCGCCGACGGCGCCGACGGCACCGGCTGGTCCGAGGGCGTCGGCCTGCTGCTGGTCGAACGGCTCTCCGACGCCCGGCGCAACGGGCACGAGGTCCTCGCCGTGCTGCGCGGCAGCGCGGTCAACCAGGACGGCGCCTCCAACGGACTCACCGCGCCCAACGGGCCCTCGCAGGAACGCGTCATCCGGCGCGCCCTGGCCGACGCCGGCCTCACCCCCGCGGACGTCGACGCCGTCGAGGCACACGGCACCGGCACCGCCCTCGGCGACCCGATCGAGGCGCAGGCACTCCTCGCCGCCTACGGCCAGGACCGCGCGGACGGCGCACCGCTGTGGCTCGGCTCGGTCAAGTCGAACATCGGGCACACCCAGGCCGCCGCGGGCGTCGCCGGGGTCATCAAGATGGTGCAGGCCCTGCGGCACGGCGTGCTGCCCCGCACGCTGCACGCCGACCGGCCCACCACGCAGGTGGACTGGACGGCCGGCGCGGTGCGGCTCCTGACCGAGCAGCAGCCCTGGCCGCGCACCGACCGCCCCCGGCGCGCGGGAGTGTCCGCCTTCGGCGTCAGCGGCACCAACGCCCACGTCATCCTCGAACAAGCGCCTCCGGCCGCACCAGAAGCCGGGCCCGAGGGCGACGCCACCGACGGCACGCCGGTGCCCGTGCTGCTGTCCGCGCGTACCCCCGCCGCGCTGCGGGAGCAGGCCGCCCGACTGGCCGGACACCTCGCCGCACACCCCGACCTGCCGCTGCGCGACGTCGCGTGGACCCTGCTGCACGGCCGGGCACGCCTGGAGCACCGGGCCGTCGTGGTCGCCGCCGACCGGGCCGAACTCCTCGGCGAACTCGGCCGGCTGGCCACCGGCACGGCCGGGGAGACGGTCGCCGCCGGCACCGCGACCGAGGGCCGGCTCGCCTACCTCTGCACCGGCCAGGGCAGCCAGCGAGCCGGTGTCGCACGCCGCCTCGCCGACGCCCACCCCGTCTTCCGTACCGCCCACGACGAGGCACTGGCGGCGGTGGAACGGCACCTGGCGCCCTACGACCCGCCCCGGCCGCCGCACGCGGTCGCCCACGCCGAGCCCGGCACGCCCGACGCCGTCCTCCTCGACGAGACGCTCTACACCCAGGCCGCGCTCTTCGCCCTCCAGACCGGGCTGTTCCGGCTGCTGGAGTCCTGGGGCATCCGCCCCGACCACCTCGCCGGGCACTCCATCGGCGAGGTCACCGCCGCGCACCTCGCCGGCGTCCTGACCCTCGCCGACGCGGGCCGTCTCGTCGCGGCGCGCGGCGCCCTGATGCAGCGGCTGCCGCGCGGCGGCGCCATGGTCGCCGTGCAGGCCGCCGAGGACGAGGTACGGCCGCTGCTCGCCGGACACCCCGGCACCGACCTGGCCGCGGTCAACGGGCCGGACAGCGTGGTGGTCTCCGGGCAGGAGGGCGGTGTCCTCGCCATCGCCGAGGAGTTCACCGCACGCGGGCGCCGCACCCGGCGGCTGACGGTCAGCCACGCCTTCCACTCACCGCTGGTCGAGCCGATGCTCGACGCGTTCCGGGCGGTGCTCGACCAGCTCACCTTCCGGCCCGCCGCCCTGCCGATCGTCTCCACCCGCACCGGCGAACCGATCACCGCCGACGCGCTCGCCGACCCCGGCTACTGGACCGGACAGGCCCGCCACACGGTGCGGTTCGGCGACGCCGTCGCCGCGCTCCGCGACCACGGGGTCACCACCTTCGTCGAACTCGGCCCCGGCGGTGCGCTGAGCGCCATGGTGCTCACCTCCGCCCAGCCACCCGCCTCCGTTTCCTCGTCCGTGTCCGCCGAGGCCGCGGTGCCTCTCCTGCCCCACGACACCCCGGAGCACCTCGGACCGCTGCGGGCCGCCGCCCACCTCACCGTCCGCGGCCACGCCGTGCGCTGGGACCACGTGTTCGACCGGCCCGGCGTCCTCCGCACCGACCTGCCCACCTACGCGTTCCAGCACCGGCGCTACTGGCTGGACGGCCCCGGCGGCACCCCGCTCGCCGCGCTCCCGCCCACACCCGCCGTGCCCGAGCCGGGCGAGCCCGCGGACAGCGAACTCGCCGCCGAACTGGCCGCACTGACCCAGGCCGAGCAGACCCGGCGGCTGACCGCGCTGGTCCGCGACGGCGTCGCCGCGGTCCTCGGCCACCGCGACACCGAGGACATCGACCTCGCCCGCCCCTTCCGCGACCAGGGCTTCGACTCGCTCGCCGCGGTCAGACTGCGCAACTGGCTCGGGGCCCGCGCCGGCGTCGGACTGCCGGCCACCCTGCTGTTCGACCACCCGACGGCCGCCCGGCTCGTCGAGCGGATCCGCGCCGAACTGCTTGGCGAGACCCCGCCCGGCGCGGCGGCCGTGACCGCGGCCGGACACGCCGACGAGCCGATCGCCATCGTCGGCATGAGCTGCCGGCTGCCCGGCGGCGTCGACACCCCCGAGGACCTGTGGAACATGGTGCTCGACCGGCGCGACGGGCTCTCCGGCTTCCCCGCCGACCGCGGCTGGAACCTCGACGAACTCTTCTCCACCGACCCCGACCGGACCGGCACCAGCTACGTACGCACCGGCGGCTTCCTGCACGACGCCGCCTCGTTCGACGCCGGCTTCTTCGGCATCTCGCCCCGCGAGGCACTCGCGATGGACCCGCAGCAGCGGCTGCTCCTGGAGTGCTCCTGGGAGGCGATGGAGCGCGCCGGCATCGACCCGGGCAGCCCCGACGTCACCGACGTCGGCGTCTACACCGGCATCGTCTTCCACGACTACGGCACCCGGCTGCGCCGCGTCCCCGAGGAAGCCGAGGGCTACCTCGTGACCGGCGCGGCGGGCAGTGTCGCCTCCGGCCGCGTCGCCTACACCTTCGGGTTCCAGGGGCCCGCGGTCACCGTGGACACCGCCTGCTCCTCCTCGCTGGTGGCGATCCACCTCGCCGTACAGGCCCTGCGCCGCGGCGAGTGCGCCACCGCGCTGGCCGGCGGCGCCACGGTGATGCCGTCGCCCGACGCCTTCGTGGAGTTCTCCCGGCAGCGCGGCCTGGCAGCCGACGGCCGCTGCAAGTCGTTCGCCGCCGCGGCCGACGGCACGGGCTGGGCCGAGGGCGTCGGCGTCGTCGTCCTGCAACGGCTCTCCGAGGCCCGGCGGCACGGCCACCGCGTCCTCGCCGTCATCCGCGGCAGCGCCCTCAACGCCGACGGCTCCTCCAACGGGCTGACCGCCCCGAACGGCCCCGCTCAGGAACAGGTCATCCGCCGCGCCCTGGCCTCGGCGGGCCTGACCGGCGCGGACGTCGACGCCGTCGAGGCACACGGCACCGGCACCACCCTCGGCGACCCCATCGAGGCGCAGGCGCTCCTCGCGACGTACGGCAAGGAGCACGACGACGCCAACCCGCTGTGGCTCGGCTCGCTGAAGTCCAACATCGGCCACGCCCAGGCCGCCGCGGGCGTCGCCGGCGTCATCAAGATGGTGCAGGCACTGCGCCACGCCGAACTGCCGGCCACCCTCAACGTCGACGAGCCCACCCCGCAGGTCGACTGGTCCAGCGGCGGCGTGCGACTGCTGACCGAGCCACGGCCCTGGCCGGCGGCGGACCGCCCGCGCCGCGCCGCGGTGTCCGCCTTCGGCATGAGCGGCACCAACGCCCACCTCGTCCTCGAACAGGCACCCGCCGACCTCGACCTGCCCGTGACACCCCCCACCGCCACCGGCGACGACGAGCAGACCCGCGTCCTGCCGCTGGTCGTCTCGGGACGGGGCACGCCCGCGCTCGCCGCGCAGGCGGGCCGCCTCGGCGCCTTCCTCGCCGGCTCCGGCGTCCCGCTGCCCGCCGCGGCCACGGCACTCGCCCGGCGCTCCGTCCTCACCGACCGGGCCGTCGTGGTGGCCACCGACCGGCTCCGGGCCAGGGACGCGCTCGCCGCGCTCGCCGCCGGCACGCCCTCGCCCGACGTCGTGACCGCCCCGGCGGCCCGCCCGCTCGACCCGGACGCACCGGTCGTCCTCGTCTTCCCCGGCCAGGGCGGCCAGTGGGTCGGCATGGGCCGCGGCCTCCTCGCCGACTCGGCCGTCTTCGCCGCCGAGATCGACCGCTGCGCCGAAGCCCTCGAACCCTGGGTCGACTGGTCGCTGCGCGAGGTCCTCACCGCCGACGGCGAGACGGGCGCCGACCTGCTGCGCCGGGTCGACGTCGTACAGCCCGCCTGCTTCGCGGTGATGGCCGGCCTGGCCGCCGTCTGGCGCTCCCTCGGGCTGCGCCCGGACGCCGTGGTCGGCCACTCGCAGGGCGAGATCGCCGCGGCCTACGTGGCCGGCGCCCTCTCCCTGGCCGACGCCGCCCGGGTGGTGGCCGTCCGCGCCCGGGTCATCGCCGAACGACTGGCCGGGGGCGGCGCGATGGCCTCCGTGGCCCTGCCCGCCGCGCGGCTCGCCGAACGCCTCGACCCGGCCGACGGAGTCGAGATCGCCGCGGTCAACGGGCCCACGTCGGCCGTCGTCGGCGGCCCCGTCGACGCGGTCGCCCGATTGGCCGGCCTGCTCACCGGCGAGGGCGTCAAGGCACGCGTGCTCCCCGTGGACTACGCCTCGCACACCGCGCAGATCGACGCCGTCGCCGACGCGCTGCGCACCGAACTCGCCGGCATCGAGGCACGACAGCCCGCCATCCCGCTCTACTCCACCGTCGACGACGACTGGATCCGCGAGCCCGGGGTCATGGACGGCGAGTACTGGCTGCGCAACCTGCGGCGGACCGTCCGCTTCCACGACGCCGTACGCGCCCTCGCGGGCAGTGGCCACAGCGTCTTCGTCGACCTGGGCGCACATCCCGTGCTGGTCCAGCCGATCACCGAGACGCTCGACGAGTTCGGCGCCGCCACCGCCGTCACCGGCTCACTGCGCCGCGACGAACCCGAACTGCGCCGCCTGCTGCTCAGCGCGGCGGAACTCTTCGTCCGGGGCGTACCCGTCGACTGGACCGCGGCACTGCCGCCGGCCGGCGAACCGGTCGCGCTGCCCACGTACGCCTTCCAGCGCCGGCACTACTGGCTGCTGGACGCCGACGGCGAGGACGCCGGTGACGACCAGGGGCCCGGCGCCGACCCCGAGTTCTGGGCCGCCGTGGAGGCCGCCGACCTGGACGGCCTGGCCCGCCTGCTGGATCTGCCGGCCGACGACGGCCGCGACGCGCTGCGCACCGTACTGCCCGGCCTGGCCGGCCGCCGCGACGGCCGCCGGGAGAGCTCCACCGCCGCCGCCCTGCGCTACGACCTCACCTGGCGCCCCCTGGAGCCGGCCGGCACCGGGCTGCCCGCCGGCCGGTGGCTGGTCGTCCTGCCGCCCGGCGACCCCGCACAGCCGGCCGCCGAGATCCTGGACGCCCTGATCGCGGCCGGCCTCGACGCCCGGCCCGTCCGCGCGCCCGCTGACCGGGAAGCGCTCGCCGACGCCGTCCGCGCGGCCGTCGCCGACGCCGAACCGCCCGGCGTGCTCAGCCTCCTCACCGCCGGCGCACTACCGGACGGCACAGCGGCCCCCGACCCCGTCGCGCCCGCCGCGGCGCTGCTCGCGCTCACCCAGGCACTCGCCGACGCCGGCGTGGACGCGCCCCTGTGGTGGGTCACGCGCGGCGCCGTCAACACCGGTATCGACGTCACCGACGTCGAGGAGTCCCAGGCCGCGCTCTGGGGACTCGGCCGCGCGGTGGCCCTCGAACACCCGGACCGCTGGGGCGGCCTGGTCGACCTGCCGCCCACCGTGGACACCCGCGTCGCCCGCACCCTGCTGGCCGTGCTCGGCGGATCCGGCGACGAGGACCAGCTCGCGGTCCGCAGGTCCGGCGCCTACACCCGCCGACTGGTCCGCAAACCGCTGCGCGAACAGAGCCCGCAGCAGCGCTGGCGGCCCCGCGGCACGGTCCTGGTCACCGGCGGCGCCGAGGGACTGGGCCTGCACATGTCGCGCCGGCTGGCCGAGGGCGGCGCGGACCGGCTGGTGGTCACCACGGACCCGGCGACCCCGGACGGCAGTGTGGCCGCGCTCCGCGCCGAACTGGCCGACGCGGGCCTTTTGACCACCGTGGCCGACTGCCCCGCCGCCGACCGCGACACGCTGGCCGCCCTGCTCACCGACGACCTGACCGCCGTCGTCCACGCCGCCGACATCACCCACACCAGCAACGTCGCCGACTCCGGCCGCGCCGACCTGGAACGGGTCTTCGCACCCAAGGTCGGCACCGCGATCTGGCTCGACGCACACCTCCACGACACCGACCTGGACGCGTTCGTCGTCTTCTCGTCCATCGCCGGCATCTGGGGCGGCGGCGGCCAGGGCGTCACCGCCGCGGCCAACGCGGCCCTCGACGCACTCGCCGAACGCCGCCGCCGCCGCGGCCTGGCCGCCGTGTCGCTGGCCTACGGCGCCTTCGACGGCATCGGCATCGGACTCGACCCGGAAGCCCTGAACCAGCTGCGCCGCCGCGGCGTGCTCGCGCTCCCGCCGCGGGCCGCGGTCGCCGCCGCGGAACGCGCCGTCGCGACCGGCGAGAAGGCCGTGACCGTCGCCGACATGGACTGGGCGGCGTTCGTCACCGGCTTCACCTCGGTGCGGCCCGCACCGCTCTTCGACGAGATCCCCGAGGCGAGCGCGGCGCTGGCGGCCCTGGCCGCCGACACCGGCGGCGCCGACTCCGCACTCGCCGAGTCCCTCAAGGGCGCGGGCGAGGCCGAACAGGACCGCATCCTGCTCAAGCTGGTGCAGAGCCAGGCGGCGGCCGTCCTCGGCCACGGCGGCACCGAGGCGATCACCCCGCTCCAGGCGTTCTCGGACGTCGGATTCGACTCGCTCGCGGCGGTCGGCTTCCGCAACAGCCTCCAGGGCGCGACCGGACTCGCCCTCCCGGCCACCCTCATCTTCGACTACCCCACCCCGGACGCACTCGTCCCCTACCTGCGGGACGAACTGCTGCGGGACCCCGCCGACGCGTACGCCGGCCGCGAGGACGAGCTGCGGCGCGTCCTGGCCGACGTACCGCTGGCCCGCTTCAAGGAACTCGGCGTGCTCGACACGCTGCTCGCGCTGGCCGAGACCGGGGAGGCCGGGCCGGCCCCCGCGGAGCCCGCGGACCAGGAATCCGAACTCATCGACACCATGGACGTCGCCGACCTCGTGCGGCACGCCATGGGCAACCTGAGCTGATCACTGACGGTGACCGGAGGGACGGGCATGGCAACCCAGGACGAGCAGCTGGTCGGCGCGCTGCGCCAGTCGCTCAAGGAGAACACCCGGCTGCGTCAGGAGAACACGAGGCTGGCCCAGGCCGCTTCGGAGCCGATCGCGATCGTCTCGGTCGGCTGCCGCTACGCGGGCGGCATCGACGGACCCGAGGAGTTCTGGCGGGTCGTCCGCGACGCCGCCGATGTCTACACGCCGTTCCCCACCGACCGCGGCTGGGACGTCGACGGCCTCTACGACCCCGACCCCGACCAGCCCGGCAAGACGTACGTCCGCGAGGGCGCCTTCCTGCACGAGGCCGCGCGGTTCGACGCGCCGTTCTTCGGCATCTCGCCGCGCGAGGCGCTGGCGATGGACCCGCAGCAGCGGCAACTGCTCGAAATAGCCTGGGAGACCTTCGAACGGGCCGGCATCAACCCCGCCCGCGTCCGCGGCAGCGAGATCGGTGTCTTCGCCGGCAGCGTCCACCAGGACTACGCCCCCGACCTCAGCGGCCTCGAAGGGTTCCTCAGCCTGGAGCGCGCACTCGGCAGCGCCGGCGGTGTGCTCTCCGGACGCATCGCCTACACCCTGGGCCTGGAGGGCCCGGCGGTGACCGTCGACACGATGTGCTCCTCGGCGCTGGTCGCCATCCACCTGGCCTGCCAGGCACTGCGCCGCGGCGAGTGCGAGATGGCGCTGGCCGGCGGAGCGGCGATCATGGCCACCCCGGGCGGCTTCGTCGGCTTCGCCCGCCAGCGCGGACTCGCCGTCGACGGACGCGTCAAGTCGTTCGCGGCGGCGGCCGACGGCTCCGGCTGGGCCGAGGGCGCCGGCCTGCTGCTGCTGGAGCGGCTGTCCGACGCGCAGCGCAACGGCCACCGGGTCCTGGCCGTGATCCGCGGCTCCGCCGTCAACCAGGACGGCGCCTCCAACGGCCTCACCGCCCCGAACGGCCCCTCCCAGCAGCGCGTCATCGCGCGGGCCCTGGAGACGGCACACCTCGGCCCCGCGGACATCGACGTCGTGGAGGCGCACGGCACCGGCACCGTCCTCGGCGACCCGATCGAGGCGCAGGCCCTGATCGCGACCTACGGCGCCGCGCGCACCCCGGAGTCCGGACCGCTGTGGCTCGGCTCGGTGAAGTCCAACATCGGGCACACCCAGGCCGCGTCCGGCGTGGCCGCCGTGATCAAGATGGTGCAGGCGCTCCAGCACGAGGAGCTGCCCGCCACCCTGCACGTGGACGCGCCGACCCCGCAGGTCGACTGGTCCGGCGGCAGCGTACGACTGCTCACCGAGCCCCGTCCGTGGCCGGCGGGCGACCGGCCGCGCCGCGCCGGCATCTCCGCGTTCGGCGCCAGCGGCACCAACGCCCACCTGATCCTGGAGGAGGCGCCGCAGCCGGAACCCGAGGCGGAACCCGGCGCCGACCCGGTACCCGCCCCCGAGGCCACGGCACCCGCCGGACTGCGCTCCGACGTCCTGCCGCTGATCGTGTCCGGGCAGGGCGAGGCGGCGCTCGCCGCCCAGGCCGGCCGGCTCGCCGCCTTCCTGCGCCACGACACCGACGACCGCCCGCGGACGGCCGACCGGCCCGACCTGACCGGCGTGGCCCGCGCGCTCGCCACCGGGCGCGCCGTCCTCACCGACCGGGCGGTCGTGGTCACCTCCACCGCCGACGGGGCCGCCGCCGGTCTGGCCGCACTGGCCGCCGGCGAGCACACCGCAGGCCTGGTCGACCTGGCCGGCCTCGGCGCCACCGGGCCGGTCCCGGCCGGCGGCGTGGTCTTCGCGTTCCCCGGCCAGGGCGCGCAGTGGGCCGGCATGGGCCGTGAACTGCTCGCCGCCTCCCCGGTCTT
Organism: Streptomyces sp. NPDC059895; assembly: GCF_042731035.1. Lineage (NCBI taxonomy): Bacteria > Bacillati > Actinomycetota > Actinomycetes > Kitasatosporales > Streptomycetaceae > Streptomyces > Streptomyces sp. NPDC059895. Next base: position 33,804 of record NZ_JBHWKO010000014.1, on the reverse strand, counting down.
CGCCGCCGAGATCGACCGCTGCGCCGAAGCCCTCGAACCCTGGGTCGACTGGTCGCTGCGCGAGGTCCTCACCGCCGAGGGCGAGGCGGGCGAAGCCTGGCTGGCCCGCGTCGACGTGGTCCAGCCGGCCTGCTTCGCCGTCATGGTCGCCCTCGCCGCGCTCTGGCGCTCCCTCGGCGTCCACCCCGACGCCGTGGTCGGCCACTCGCAGGGCGAGATCGCCGCCGCCTGCGTCTCCGGCGCCCTGTCGCTGGCCGACGCCGCCCGGGTGGTCGCGGTCCGCTCCCGGGTGATCGCCGCGGGACTCGCCGGACACGGCGCGATGGCCTCCGTGGGCCTGCCCGAGACCGAGATCCGCGAACGGCTCGCCACCGGACGCTGGCCCGGCGTGGAGGTCGCCGTCCGCAACGCCCCCGAGTCCGTGGTGCTCGGCGGCCCCACCGACACCGTCCGCGAACTCGCCGCCGAGTGGCGCGCCGAGGGCGTGCGGATCCGCCTGGTCACCGTCGACTACGCCTCGCACACCGCGCACGTCGACGCCATTCGCGACGACGTCCTGGAAGGGCTCGCCGGGATCCGCTCCAGCGCACCGCAGACCGAGTTCTACTCCTCGGCACGCGGCGACTTCATCCGCGAGGCCAACGCGCTGGACGCCGCCTACTGGTTCGACAACCTGCGCGGCGTGGTGGACTTCGAGTCCGCCGTGCGCGCACTGCTCACCCAGGGCAGGCGGGTCTTCGTCGAGATCGGCGCCCACCCGGTCCTCGTGCAGTCGATCGCGCAGATCACCGACCAGACGGCGACCGACGCCGTCGCCGTCGGCTCGCTGCGCCGCGACCAGCCCGCCGTGCGCGCGCTGCTCACCCACGCCGCCGAACTGTTCGTACGCGGCGTCGACGTGGACTGGACGGGCGCACTGCCCCCCGGACCGGCCGCCGACGTCGCGCTGCCCACGTACGCCTTCCAGCACCAGCACTACTGGATCGACCTGGCCCGCGAAGGCGGCACCACCGACGCCGCGACACTCGGCGTCACCGGCGCCGACCATCCGCTGCTCGGCGCCGTCGTGGAACTGCCCCACACCGACGGGCTGCTGTTCACCTCCCGGCTCTCGGTCCGGACCCACCCCTGGCTCGCGGACCACTCCCTGCAAGGCGTCGTCCTGGTGCCCGGCACCGTCTTCGTCGACCTGGCCGTCCGCGCCGGCGACGAACTCGGCTGCCCCGCGCTCGACGAACTCGTCATCGAGGCGCCCCTGCTGCTCCCCGAGCACGGCGGAGTGCGCCTCCAGATCGCCGTCGGCGCCGCCGACGAGGACGGGCGCCGCAGCATCGGCGTCTACTCGGCCCGCGAGGACGGCGGCGAGGTCGGCCCGTGGGTGCGCAACATCTCCGGCACCCTGTCCCCGCACGGCGCCGGAGACAGCGACTTCGACTTCACCGCCTGGCCGCCGCCGGGCGCCGAACCCGTCGACGTCACCGACCTGTACCCGTCGCTGGCCCGGCGCGGCTACGAGTACGGACCCGCCTTCCGCGGCCTGCGGGCCGCCTGGCGGCGCGGCGAGGAGATCTTCACCGAGGCGTCGCTGCCCGAGGGACAACTCGACCAGGCCGGCCGCTTCGGCCTGCACCCCGCCCTGCTCGACGCGGCCCTGCACACCAACGCCCTGCACCTGCGGCCCGGCGACGAGCGCAACGTGCTGCCGTTCGCCTGGAACGGCCTGGTCCTGCACGCCGAGGGCGCCGCCACGCTGCGCGTACGGGTCGCGCCGTGCGGCCCTGACGCGCTGTCGTTCGAGTCCGCCGACGAGACCGGCGCACTCGTGCTGACCATGCGGTCGCTGGTCTCCCTGCCGGTCACCGAACAGCAGCTCGGCTCGGCCGGCGGCGCGGTGGGCGGCGACTCGCTGTTCCGGCTCGGCTGGAGCGCACTGCCCGAACCGGCCGCCGGCCCCGAGGCGGGACCGCCGGCCGACCGGGACGTCTGGCACGCCGTCGCCGACGCCGCCCAGATCGAGGACCTGTCCGTCGAGGCCGACGCCGGGGGAGTGCTGCCCCGCTGGGTCCTGATGCCCGCGACCGCCGAACCCACCCGGCCCGGCGCCGACCTCGACCCCGCGACGGCACTGGACCTGACCACCCGGGTGCTCGCCGCCCTCCAGGCCTGGCTGGCCGATCCGCTGTTCGAGGACGCCACGCTGGTGGTCGCCACCCGCGGCGCGGTCGCGGCCGGCGACGACGCACCGCCCCTGGACGTGGCCGGCGCGGCCGTCTGGGGCCTGCTGCGCACCGCCCAGGCGGAGAACCCGGGCCGGTTCGTCGTCATCGACACCCCGACCGGGACCGGGCCGGGCGCACCACCGCCCGGCGTCAACCCGCTCACCGGCGGCCCCGTCCTCTCCGGCGCCTCCGTCGCCGCCATCGAGGCGGCCGTGACCGCGGGGGAGACCCAACTCGCCGTCCGCGACGGGGTGCTGCACGTGCCCCGGCTCGCGCGGGCCGTCGCCCGCACCGACGCCCCGCCGCCCGTCCTCGACCCCGAGGGCACCGTACTCGTCACCGGTGGCACCGGATCCCTGGGCGCCCGCGTCGCACGCCACCTGGTCGACCGGCACGGCGTACGCCACCTCGTCCTGGCCGGCCGGCGCGGCCCCGACGCCCCGGACGCGGCGGCCGTCACCACCGCCCTGACCGACCTCGGCGCCACCGTCTCCGTCGTGGCCTGCGACACCTCCGACCGCGACCAGGTCGAACAGCTCCTCACCACCCTGCCGGGCGGACGCCGGCTCACCGCCGTGCTGCACCTGGCCGGCTTCCTCGACGACGGCGTGCTGCGCGAACAGACCCCCGACCGGCTCGCGGCCGTCTTCGGGCCGAAGGCCGACGCCGTGGCCCACCTCGACGCGCTCACCCGCCGACTCCACCCCGACCTCGACCAGTTCGTCCTCTTCGCCTCCGCGTCCGCGGTGTTCGGCTCGCCCGGCCAGGCCAACTACTCCGCCGCCAACGCCGTACTCGAAGCGGTCGCCCACCGCCGCCGCGCCGCCGGACTGCCCGCGCTCAGCCTGGCCTGGGGCCTGTGGCAGCAGGACACCGGCATGACCGGCCACCTCAGCGACGTCGACCACGCCCGCATGCGGCGCGGCGGCGTACTCCCCTTCACCCCCGACGAGGCCGTCGAACTGCTCGACGTGGCGCTGCGCGCCGACGACGACCGGCTGGTGCCGATCAAGCTGGACCTGCGGACCGTGCGCAACGCCGGCGGCGCCGTCCCGCCGCTGATGCGCTCGCTGGTCACCCCGCTGCGCCGGCAGGCCCAGGGGCAGGGCGCGGGCGGTGCCCGCGGACTCGCCGCCCGGCTGTCCGGGCTGCCCGCCGCGGAGCAGGAGAAGATCCTGCTCGACATGGTGCGCGGCGAGAGCGTCGACGTCCTCGGCCTGACCGCCCGCGACCTCGCCGACGGCAGCCGTGCCTTCGGCGACATCGGCTTCGACTCGCTCACCGCACTCGAACTGCGCAACCGGCTCAGCTCCGTCAGCGGCCTGCGACTGCCCGCGACGCTCATCTTCGACTACCCGACACCCCAGGCGCTGGCCCGCTTCCTGCGCGAGGAGATCGACGCCCCGGCCACCGGCACCACCGCAGCCGCGGGCACCCCCGCACCCGCCGCCCCCGCGGCCCTCTCGGCCGACGAGCCCATCGCGATCGTCGGCATGAGCTGCCGGCTCCCCGGCGACGTGCACAACCCCGCCGAGTTCTGGGAACTCCTGCGCACCGGTCGGCACGGCATGACCGGATTCCCCGCCGACCGCGGCTGGGACCTGGAGTCGCTGCTCGCCGACGACACCGAACGCGCCGGCACCTCCGCCACCCGCGAGGCCGGATTCCTGCACGACGCCGCCGAGTTCGACGCCGCGTTCTTCGGGATCTCCCCGCGCGAGGCGCTGGCCATGGACCCGCAGCAGCGGCTCCTGCTGGAGGCCTCCTGGGAGGCGCTCGAAGACGCCGGCATCGACCCGGGCACGCTGCACGGCAAGGACGTCGGCGTGTACTCCGGCGTCTCCATCCACGACTACCTCGGATCGCTCGCCGACGTCCCCGAGGAGATCGAGGGCTACGTCACCACGGCCATCGCGGGCAGCGTCGCCTCCGGCCGGGTGTCCTACACGTTCGGCTTCGAGGGCCCCGCGGTCACGGTGGACACCGCCTGCTCCTCCTCGCTGGTCGCCATCCACCTGGCCGCGCAGGCGCTGCGGCAGGGCGAGTGCTCCATGGCGCTGGCCGGCGGCGTGGCCGTGATGGGCTCCCCCGTCGGGCTGCGCGGCATGTCCCGCCAGCAGGGCCTGTCCCCGGAGGGCCGCTGCAAGTCCTTCTCGTCGACCGCCGACGGCACCGTGCTCTCCGAAGGCGTCGGCATCGTCCTGCTGGAGCGGCTGTCCGAGGCCGAACGCCTCGGCCACCAGGTGCTCGCCGTGATCCGCGGTTCCGCCGCCAACCAGGACGGCGCCTCCAACGGACTCACCGCCCCCAACGGCCCCTCCCAGCAGCGCGTCATCCGGCGCGCCCTGACGGCCGCCGGCCTCACCGGCGCCGACGTCGACGCCGTGGAGGCGCACGGCACCGGCACGGTGCTCGGCGACCCGATCGAGGCACAGGCGCTGATCGCCACGTACGCCCGCGACCGCGACCCGGCGGCCGGGCCGCTCTGGCTCGGCTCGGTGAAGTCGAACATCGGGCACACCCAGGCCGCCGCCGGCGTGGCCGGCGTGATCAAGATGGTGCAGGCGCTGCGGCAGGGGGAACTGCCCGCGACCCTGCACGTGGCCGAGCCCACCCCGCAGGTCGACTGGTCCAGCGGTGCCGTCCGCCTGCTCACCGAGTCCCGGCCGTGGCCGGCCGGCGACCGGCCGCGCCGGGCCGGCGTCTCGTCCTTCGGCATCAGCGGCACCAACGCGCACCTCATCCTGGAGGAGGCGCCGCCGACGCCCGCCGCGGCCCCGGCCGAACCCGCCCGGGCACCCCAGGACGGCGCCGTCGTACCGCTGGTCGTCTCCGCCCGCGGCCGGGCCGCCCTCGCCGCACAGGGTGCCCGCGTCGCCGAACTGCTCGCCACCGGGGTCCCGTTGGCCGACGTCGCGGCCGCCCTGGTCACGCGCCGGGCCCGGCTCACCGACCGGGCCGTGGTCGTCGCCGCCGAGCGGGCCGAGGCGATCGCCGCCCTGACCGCACTGCCCGCGCAGCGTCCCGAACCCGCCGGCCCGGACCCGGTGTTCGTCTTCCCCGGACAGGGCGCGCAGTGGGCCGGGATGGGCCGCTCGCTGTGGGAGAGGTTCCCCGTCTTCGCCGCCCGCTTCGACGAGGCGTGCGCCCTGCTGGACGAGCACCTGGCCGACGTGGTGGACGGCGGGGTCCGCGCCGCGGTGTTCGGCACCGGAACCGGTTCGGTGACGGACGCCGTCGACGGCGTCGAACTGCTGGACCAGACGGTGCTGGCCCAGGCGGGCCTGTTCGCCGTCCAGACCGGCCTGCTCGCCCTGCTGGAGTCGTCCGGGGTGCGGCCGGCCGCCGTGCTCGGCCACTCCATCGGCGAGGTCACCGCCGCCCACGCGGCCGGTGTCCTGACCCTGTCGGACGCCGCGCGGCTGGTCGCCGCGCGCGGCCGGGCCATGCAGCAGGCGCCCTCCGGAGGCGCGATGGCCGCCGTGCAGGCCACCGAGGACGAGATACGCCCCCTGCTCACCGACGGCGTGGAGATCTCCGGCGTCAACGCCGCCGACTCCGTCGCCGTCTCCGGCCGCCGCGAGGCCGTCGAGGCACTGGTCCAGCGGCTGCGCGAGGACGGCCGCCGGGTGCGGATGCTGCGGGTGTCGCACGCCTTCCACTCGGCCGACATGGACCCCGTCCTGCCGGGGTTCGCGGACGCGCTGACCGGGATCGCGTTCGCCCCGGCCCGCCTGCCCCTCTATTCCAACCTGACCGGCGAGGCGGTGGGCGAACGGATCACCGACCCCGGCTACTGGATACGGCAGGCGCGCGGCGCCGTACGGTTCGCCGACGGCGTCACGGCCGCGCTGGCCGCCGGGCACCGGCTGTTCGTCGAGGTGGGCCCGGCCACGCTGAGCGGCCTGATCGAGCACGACGAGGCGGTGGCGGTCCCGCTCACCCGCCGCGACGGCGCGGAGGACCGCGACCTGCTCACCGCCTTCGGCGACCTGTTCGCGCGGGGCGTCGACCTCGACTGGCGGCCCGTGCTGCCCGCCACCGCGCCGGCCACCCCGGTCCCGCTGCCCACGTACGCCTTCCAGCACCAGCACTACTGGCTGGTGGAGGACGCCGCAGCCGGCGACCTCACCGCGCTGGGCCTGGCCGGCGCCGACCACCCGCTGCTCGGCGCGGTGGTACGGCTGCCCGACACCGGCGGCGCCCTCTTCACCGCCCGGCTCGCCCCGGCCGGCCACGCCTGGCTCGGCGACCACGCGATCGCCGGCACGCCCCTGCTGTCGGCCGCCGGCCTCGCCGAGCTGGCCGTGCGCGCGGGCGACGAGGTCGGAGTCCCCGTCCTGGACGAACTCACCGTCGAGACCCCGCTGCTGCTGCCCGCGCAGGGCACCCTCCGCCTGTACGTGGCGGTCGGCGGACCCGACGAGACGGGCCGGCGCGCCGTCCACATCTACGCGAACCCGGTCCCGGGGAACGCCGACGCCGCCGCCGGGACCGACGGCGGTGACACCGGCTGGCGTCGGCACGCCGTCGGCACGCTCTCGGACCGGGCCGGCGCCGCCCCGCCCGCCGGGGAGCTCGGTACCGACGTCTGGCCGCCCGCGGGCGCCCACCCGGTCGGCCCCGCCGACCTGCACGGCCGGCTCGCCGCCCTCGGCCACGAGTACGGGCCCGCCTTCCAGGGCATCGACGCCGCCTGGCGCCGTGGCGACGAGCACTTCGGCCACGTCGCGCTGGCCGGCGAGCAGTGGGCCGAGGCCGGCCGGTTCGGCATCCACCCGGCGCTGCTGGACGCCGCCCTGCAACTCGGCGAGGCGACCACGCGGACATCCGCGCCGGCCGGCACCGTGCGCCTGGTCACCGGGTTGCGCCGGTTCGTGCTGCACGCCACCGGAGCCGTCGCCCTGCGGGTGCGGGTCACCCCCGGCGAGCACGGGTACGCCGTGCACGCCGTCGACGACGACGGAGTACCGGTCTTCTCCGTCGACGCCGTCCGGTCCGGCCCGCCGGCCGCGGACGGCGGGCTCGGCACGACGGTGCCCGGCGCCGACACCGGTCTGCTCCAGCTCGGCTGGAGCGCACGGGACGACCTCGCCGTCGAACCCGCCGGCACCGCGTCCGACGACCACGGCTGGACGACGGTCACCGACCCGCAGGACGTCCGGGCGCTGGCCCACCGGCAGGCCCGGCCCGAACAGGTGCTCCTCGCCGCCGTCCCGCCCGCCGGCACCGACCCGGCCACGGCCACCGCCCTGCTCAGTGAACGCGTCCTCGGCGTGCTCCAGGCCTGGTTCGCCGAGCCCGCGCTGGAGACCACCCGGCTGGTCGTCGCCACCCGCGGCGCGGTCGAGGCCGCCCCGGGTACGCTCACCGACCTCGCCGGCGCCGCCGTATGGGGCTTGGTGCGCGCGGCCCAGGCGGAGCAGCCGGGCCGGGTCGTCCTGCTGGACACCGACCCCGCCACCGACCCCGCCACCGCCCCGGACACGAGTCCGTACACGAGCCCGTACACGAGCCCGGACACGAGCCCGGACACGAGCCCGGACACGAGCCCGGACCGCACGGACCTGCCCCGCGGCCTGGCCGCCGCCCTCGACCGGGCCACCGCCGCGGACGAGTGGCAGATCGCCGTGCGCGGCGGGACGCTGTCCGTCCCGCGGCTCACCCGCCTCGCCCCCGAGCCCACGGCTCCCGAACCCACCGCTCCCCGCCCCGGGTTCGACCCCGAAGGCGTCGTCCTGGTCACCGGCGGCACAGGCTCCCTCGGCGGCCTCGCCGCCCGGCACCTCGTCGAGACCCACGGCGTCCGGCACCTGGTGCTCGCGGGCCGTCGGGGCGCCGACGCTCCGGGCGCCGCGGAACTCGCCGCCGAACTGACCGGCCTCGGCGCCGAGGTCTCGGTCGTGGCCTGCGACGCCGGGGACCGCGACGCCCTGCGCGCCCTGCTCACCGGCCTTCCCCAGGGCCGCGCCCTGAGCGGCGTCGTGCACACCGCGGGCACCCTCGACGACGGCATCCTCGGCGAACAGCGTCCGGACCGGTTCGCCACCGTCTACCGCGCCAAGGTCGACGCCGCGGCACACCTGGACGAACTGACCCGCGAACTCCACCCGGAACTCGGCGCGTTCGTCCTGTTCTCCTCCGCCGCCGCCGTGCTCGGCGCGGCGGGCCAGGCCAACTACGCGGCGGCCAACGCCTTCCTCGACGCGCTCGCGACCGCACGCCGCGCCGCGGGCCTGCCCGGCAGCGCGCTCGCCTGGGGCCTGTGGCAGCAGGACACCGGCATGACCGGGCACCTCACCGAGACCGACCACGCCCGGCTCGGCCGCGGCGGCATCCTGCCCATGACCCCGGACGAGGGCCTGGCGCTCTTCGACGCGGCCCTGCGCACCGGGCGAGCGCATGTGCTGCCCATGAAACTGGACCTGACGAAGGTCCGGGCAGCCGCGACGGCCGCCGGCGGGCCGGTGCCCACGATGCTGCGCGCGCTGGTCCGCCCGGTGCGCCGCCGGCTCGGCTCCGCCGTCCCCGGTCCCGCCGGCCCGGTGGCCGCCGACCGTCCCGAGGGGCTGGCCGGACAGCTGGCCGCCCTGGACACCGACGAGCAGGAGCACCTGCTGCTCGCGCTGGTGCTCGACCACGCGGCCGAGGTGCTCGGCCACCGCCACGGCGGCGACGTGGACGCCGCGCAGGCGTTCAAGGACGCCGGCTTCGACTCCCTGACCGCCGTCGAACTGCGCAACCGGCTGCGCGAGAACACCCGGCTCAAGCTCCCCACCACGGTGGTCTTCGACTACCCGACGCCGCAGGCGCTGGCGAGGTTCCTCAGGACGGAGCTGGTCGGCGACACCGAGACCGCCGCGGCGCCCGCCGCGGCCACCGCGATCGCCACCGACGAACCGATCGCCATCGTCGGCATGAGCTGCCGGTTCCCCGGCGGCGTCGAGGACCCCGCCCAGATGTGGGAGATGCTGCGCGACGGCGTCGACGGCATCGGCGACTTCCCGACCGACCGCGGCTGGGACCTCGGCCGGCTCTTCGACGACGACCCGGACCGCCCCGGCCGCTCCTACGTCCGCCAGGGCGGCTTCCTGCACGGCGCGGCGCAGTTCGACCCGGGCTTCTTCGGGATCTCGCCGCGTGAGGCGACCGCGATGGACCCGCAGCAGCGGCTGCTGCTCGAAGGGTCCTGGGAGGCGCTGGAGAACGCCGGCATCAATCCGGACACCCTCAGGGGCACCGAAGTAGGCCTCTTCGCGGGCGTGTTCGGCCAGGCGTACGGCTTCGGCGCGGGCACCGCGGCCGGCCTCGACGGCTTCCTCGCCACCGGCGCCAGCGCCAGCGTCGCCTCCGGCCGGGTCTCCTACGTCTTCGGCTTCGAGGGCCCCGCGGTCACCGTCGACACCGCCTGCTCGTCGTCGCTGGTCGCCATCCACCTGGCCGCGCAGGCACTGCGCTCCGGGGAGTGCACCACGGCCCTGGCCGGCGGTGCGACGGTGATGGCCTCACCCGGTACGTTCGTCGAGTTCTCCAAGCAGCGCGGACTGGCCGCCGACGGCCGCTGCAAGCCGTTCGCGGCGGCCGCGGACGGCACCAGCTGGGCCGAGGGCATGGGCATCGTCGTCCTGGAACGCCTCTCCGACGCGCAGCGCCTCGGGCACCGTGTCCTGGCCGTGGTCAAGGGCTCGGCCGTCAACCAGGACGGCGCCTCCAACGGCCTGACCGCCCCGAACGGACCGTCGCAGCAGCGCGTCATCCGCCGCGCCCTGGCCGCGGCCGGGATCTCCGCCGCCGAGGTGGACGCGGTGGAGGCGCACGGTACGGGCACGACGCTCGGCGACCCGATCGAGGCACAGGCGGTGCTGGCCACCTACGGCCGCGAGCGCGACGGCACCGACCCGCTGTGGCTGGGTTCGGTGAAGTCCAACATCGGTCACGCGCAGGCCGCCGCCGGTGTCGCCGGTGTGATCAAGATGGTGCAGGCCCTGCGGTACGGGACGCTGCCCCCCACCCTGCACGTGGACGCCCCGACCCCCGAGGTCGACTGGTCCAGCGGCACGGTCCGCCTGGTGACCGAGGCCCGGCCCTGGGTGCGGGACGGCCGTCCCCGCCGCGCGGGCGTGTCCGCGTTCGGCATCAGCGGCACCAACGCCCACCTCATCCTCGAAGAGGCACCCGAGCCCACGCAGAGCGTCACGCGGCCCGCCCCCGTGCCCGGCCGCGTCGTCCCCCTCGTCCTCTCCGCGCGCGGCACCGACGCCCTGACCGCGCGGGCCGCCCGCCTGGCCGACCACCTTGGCACCGGCGCGAGCCTCCCCGACGTCGCGCACGTCCTGCTGACCGGACGGGCCCAACTCCCGGACCGCACCGTGGTGCTCGCCGCCTCCACCGAGGAAGCCGTGGCGGGGCTGGCCGACATCACCGTGGCATCGAACCGTGCGGGTGGTCGTACGGCGTTTGTTTTCCCGGGGCAGGGGGCGCAGTGGTTCGGGATGGGTCGTGAGTTGTTGATGTCCTCGTCGGTGTTCGCGGCGGAGGTGGAGCGGTGTGCGGGGGCGTTGGCGCCGTGGACGGACTGGAATCTGTATGAGGTGTTGACGGGGGAGAGCCGGGCGTGGCTGGGGCGGGTGGATGTGGTGCAGCCGGTGAGTTTCGCGGTGATGGCGGGGTTGGCGGCGGTGTGGAAGTCGTTGGGTGTGGTTCCGGATGCGGTGGTGGGTCATTCGCAGGGTGAGATCGTGGCGGCGTATGTGGCGGGTGCGTTGTCGTTGGAGGATGCGGCGCGGGTGGTGGCGGTGCGGTCGCGGGTGATCGCGGGGGGTCTGGCGGGGCGCGGTGGGATGGCGTCGGTGGGGTTGGGTGAGGAGGCGGTGGTTGCCCGGTTGCCGGAGGGTGTGGAGGTGGCGGCGGTGAACGGGCCGGGGTCGGTGGTGGTGGGTGGTCCTGAGTCGGTGTTGCGTGTGTGGGTGGAGGGTTTGGTGGGGGAGGGGGTGCGGGCGCGGATGATCGCGGTGGATTACGCGTCGCACACGGTGGCGGTGGAGGGGGTGCGGGAGGAGTTGGGTGAGGCGTTGGGTGTGGTGGAGTCGGTGGTGCCTGGTGTGGGTTTCTATTCGACGGCTGAGGGTCGTTGGGTGGAGGGGGCGGGTGAGCTGGATGCCGCTTACTGGTTCGCGAATCTGCGGGGTCGGGTGCGGTTCGGTGATGCGGTGGCGGCGTTGGCGGGTGCGGGGTTCGGGGTGTTCGTGGAGGTGAGTGCGCATCCGGTGTTGTTGCCGGCGGTGGTGGACGGGGTGTCGGACCAGGTGGTGGCGGTGGGGTCGCTGCGGCGTGAGCAGCCGGAGCTGCGTGCGTTGCTGGGTGCGGCGGGCGAGTTGTTCACCCGGGGCGTCGACATCACCTGGGACAGCGTCCTGCCCCCGCCCGGCGACACCGACCTGGAACTGCCCACCTACCCGTTCCAGCGCCGTCACTACTGGCTGAACGAACGGGCCGGCGACGACGCCACCACCTTCGGGCTCGCCGGCGTGGGCCACCCGCTGCTCAACGCCGTACTCGAACTGCCGCACGCCGGCGGCGCCGTGCTCACCTCGCGCCTGAGCCTGGCCACCCACCCGTGGCTGGCCGACCACGCCGTCTCCGGCGTCGTCCTGGTCCCCGGCGCCGCCCTCGTCGAGCTGGCGGTCAGCGCCGGCGACCAGGTCGGCACCCCCGTACTGGACGAGCTGGTGGTCGAGGCGCCGCTCGTGCTGGCCGCCGACGGCGCCGTCCGGTTGCAGGTCGCCGTCGACGCCGCGGACGTCCAGGGGCGGCGCCCGGTCGCCATCTACTCCGCGTCCGAGGGCGACGGCCACGACGGCCTCGACATCGGGCTCGACTCCGAGGCGACCGTCTGGCAGCGGCATGCCACCGGTCTCCTCGCCGGCACCGCCCCGGACGCCCCGCAGGCCCTCTCCGAGTGGCCGCCGCCCGGCGCCGAACCCGTGGACGTCACGGACTTCTACCCGCGACTCGCCGAGCGCGGCTACGAGTACGGCCCGGTCTTCCAGGGCCTGCGGGCGGCGTGGCGGCGCGGCGACGAGTTCTTCGCCGAGGCCGTCCTGGCCGAGGAACAGCACGGCGACGCGGCCCGGTTCGGCCTGCATCCGGCCCTCCTCGACGCGGCGCTGCACACCGGCCTGCTGGGGATCGGTGACATGACCGGCGGCGAGCGGGACGGACACGAGGGCGACAGGGGCGAGCGGGGCGGAAGCGAAGGGGTGGGCCTGCCGTTCGCCTGGAACGGGGTCGCCCTGCACGCCGCCGGCGCGACCGCCGTACGGGTCCGGGTCACCGGCGGGAGCGACGGCCTGACCGTCCACCTCGCCGACGAGCTGGGCACCCCGGTCCTCTCCATCGACTCCCTCGTCTCCCGCCCGGTCTCCGCCGAGCAGCTCGACGCCGCGGCACGCCCCGACCACGACGACTCGCTCTTCGAGGTGCACTGGCAGGCGCTGCCGGACCGCCCGGTCTCCGCCGACCGGGCGCAGCCCGCCGACGTCCGGGCCGTCGTCGACGCGCCCGGCCGGATCGGCGAACCGGCGGCCGGGACACCGGCCTGGCTGGTGCTCCCGCTCGCCGGTGCCGGAACCGGCCCCGACGCGGCGGCCACCGTCGCCGGGGACCTGCTCGCCGCGCTCCAGGCGTGGCTCTCCGCGCCCGAGCGGGACGGCACCCGGCTCGTCGTCGCCACACATGGCGCCGTCGCCACGGGAACCGGCGACGCGGTCACCGACCCCGCGGCGGCGACGGCATGGGGCCTGGTCCGCGCGGCGCAGGCGGAGAACCCGGGCCGTTTCGTGCTCGTCGACGCCGATCCCGGGGTGTTCGAGGGGGGTGATGTGCCGGCGGCCGTGGTGGCCGCGGTGGACGCGGGTGAGTCCCAGCTCGCCGTGCGGGGCGAGGCGGTGTTCGTGCCTCGTCTGGTGCGTGTGGGGGCGGGTGTCGGTGGTGCCGGGGTGGCCTTCGATCCCGAGGGTGTGGTGGTGGTGACGGGTGGCACGGGTTCGGTGGGTGGTCTGGTGGCGGGTCGGTTGGTGGCCGGTCATGGGGTGCGGCATGTGGTGCTGGCGAGTCGTTCGGGGCGTGCGGAGGAGTTGAGGGGGGAGTTGGAGGCGGCTGGGGCGTTGTCGGTGTCGGTGGTGGCGTGTGATGTGTCGGACCGGGCCGCGGTGCGGGAGTTGCTGGCGGGGTTGCCGGGGGGGCGGCGGTTGTCGGGTGTGGTGCACAGCGCGGGTGTGCTGGACGACGGTGTGGTGGGTGAGTTGTCGCCGGAGCGGTTGGCGGCGGTGTTCGCGCCGAAGGTGGACGCGGTGCATCATCTGGACGAGGTGGTGCGGGAGTTGCATCCGGATGTGGACGCGTTCGTGGTGTTCTCGTCGGCGTCGGGTGTGTTCGGTGCTGCGGGGCAGGGCAATTACGCGGCTGCCAACGCGTATCTGGACGCGTTGATGTCGGTGCGCCGGGCGGAGGGGCTGCCGGGGCTGTCGTTGGCGTGGGGTCTGTGGCGGCAGGCGTCGGGCATGACCGGGCACCTGACCGGGACCGACCACGCCCGGCTCAGCCGGGGTGGTTTCCTGCCGCTGGACAGCGACGAGGGCCTGGACCTGTTCGACGCCGCCCTCACCGTCGATCGCGCGGTGCTCGTGCCGGTCAAGCTGGACCTGGCCGCCGCCCGGACCAACGCGCTCCGAAACGGCGGCGCCGTCGCGCCCCTGCTGCGCGCCCTCGTCCGCCCCGTGCGCCGTACCCTGCAACCGTCCGCCGCCCACGCGGGCGAGGCCGGCGGACTCGCCGCCCGGCTGGCCGCGCTGGCCGCGCCGGAGCAGGAGCAACTGCTCGTCGAACTCGTCCGCAAGCACGCCGCCGCCGTCCTCGGCCACGACGGCGCCGCGGACATCGCCGCCGACGGCGCCTTCAAGGACGCCGGCTTCGACTCGCTCACCGCGGTCGAACTGCGCAACCGGCTGCGCGAGGCCACCGGCGTACGCCTCGTCGCCACCGCCGTCTTCGACTACCCCAGCCCCGGCGCGCTCGCCCGCCACCTGCGCGACGAGGTCGTCGGGACGGACCCCGCCCCGGCGACGCCGGCGACCGCGCGCACGGCCACCGACGAGCCGATCGCGATCGTCGGCATGAGCTGCCGGCTGCCCGGCGACGTGCACGATCCCGCCGAGTTCTGGGACCTGCTCCGCGGCGGCCGCGACGGCATCGGCGACTTCCCCACCGACCGCGGCTGGGACCTCACCGCCCTCTTCGACGACGACCCCGAGAGCACCGGCACCTCGTACGCCCGCCAAGGCGGATTCGTCAGCGGAGCCACCCACTTCGACGCCGCCTTCTTCGGCATCTCACCGCGCGAGGCGACCGCGATGGACCCGCAGCAACGGGTGCTCCTCGAATGCTCGTGGGAGGCGCTGGAGCACGCGGGTCTCGACGTCGCCACGCTGAAGGGCACCGAGGTCGGCGTCTTCTCCGGCGTCTCCGGCGGCGGCTACATGGGCGGGCCGGGCACGCTGCCCGACGACCTCGAGGGCTACATGGGCATCGGCAACGCGGCGAGCGTCGCGTCCGGCCGGGTGTCGTACGTGTTCGGCTTCGAGGGCCCCGCGGTCACGGTCGACACGGCGTGCTCGTCGTCGCTGGTCGCGATCCACCTGGCCGCGCAGGCGCTGCGCTCGGGCGAGTGCACCATGGCGCTGGCCGGCGGCGCGACCGTCATGTCCGACCCCGGTACGTTCGTGGAGTTCTCCCGGCAGCGCGGGCTGGCCGCCGACAGCCGCTGCAAGTCGTTCTCCTCGACCGCCGACGGCACCGGCTGGGCCGAGGGCGTCGGCATCCTGGTACTCGAACGGCTCTCGGACGCGCAGCGGCTGGGGCACCGGGTCCTGGCGGTCGTGAAGGGCTCGGCGGTCAACCAGGACGGCGCCTCCAACGGGCTGACCGCGCCGAACGGGCCGTCGCAGCAGCGGGTCATCCGCCGTGCCCTGGCCGCGGCCGGGCTGCGCACGGACGACGTCGACGCGGTGGAGGCGCACGGCACGGGTACCACGCTCGGCGACCCGATCGAGGCGCAGGCGCTGCTCGCCACGTACGGCCGCGACCGGGACCCGGAGCACCCGCTCTGGCTCGGCTCGGTCAAGTCCAACATCGGCCACGCCCAGGCGGCGGCCGGCGTCGCCGGGGTGATCAAGATGATCCAGGCGCTCCGCCATGAGACGCTGCCCGCCACCCTGCACGTCGAGGCCCCGACTCCGCAGGTCGACTGGACGGCGGGCGCGGTCGAACTGCTCACCGAGGCCCGCCCGTGGGCGCGCAACGGCCGGCCCCGCAGGGCAGGTGTGTCCGCGTTCGGCATCAGCGGCACCAACGCCCACGTGATCATCGAGGAGGCGCCCGTCACCGGGCCCTCGACCGAGGCGTCCGCCGCCGAGCAGCCCACCGGCACTCCCGGAACCGCTCTGCTGCCGGTCGTCGTCTCCAGCCGCGGCCCCGACGCGCTCGCCGACCAGGCAGGCCGGCTCGCCCGCCACCTCGCCGACGAGGCGCGGACCCTGACCCCGGCCCAGGCCGCCGCCGCGCTGGTGCACCAGCGCACCCTGCACGCCGACCGGGCCGTCGTGCTCGCCCGCACCACCGACGAGGCCGTCGCCGGGCTCACCGCGGTCTCCCGCGGCGAACGCCCGGCAGGCGTGATCGCCGGCCCGGCCCCGGCCGTCGCGGGCCAGACCGTCTTCGTCTTCCCCGGCCAGGGCGCCCAGTGGGCCGGCATGGGCCGGGAACTGCTGATGACCTCACCGGTCTTCGCCGCCGAGATCGACCGCTGCGCGGCGGCGCTCGCGCCGTGGGTGGAGTGGTCCCTGCACGGTGTGCTCACCGACGACGACCGGTCCTGGCTGGACCGGGTCGACGTGGTCCAGCCGGTCAGCTTCGCCGTCATGGTGTCGCTCGCGGCCGTGTGGAACTCCCTCGGTGTCGTCCCGGACGTGGTGCTCGGCCACTCCCAGGGCGAGATCGCCGCCGCGTGCGTGGCGGGCGCCCTGTCGCTGGAGGACGCGGCCCGCGTGGTCGCCGTCCGCTCCCGCCTGATCGCGGCCGAACTGGCGGGCAAGGGCACCATGGCGTCCGTGTCGCTGCCCGAGGCCGAGGCACTCGCCCGGCTCACCGACGGCGTCGAGATCGCCGCCGTCAACGGCCGCACCTCGGTGGTCGTCGCCGGCCCGGACACGGCGGTGCGCGCGCTCGTCGACTCGCTGACGGCCGAGGACATACGAGCCCGCCTGGTGGCCGTGGACTACGCCTCCCACTCGGCCTACGTGGACGATATCCACGACGCGCTCCTCACCGACCTGGCCGGCGTCGAGTCGCGGACCCCGCTGGTGGGCTTCTACTCCACCGCGCAGAGCCGCTGGATCACCGGCGCCGGCGAACTGGACGCCGCGTACTGGTTCGCCAACCTGCGCGGCCAGGTACGCTTCGCGGCGGCCGTGGACACCCTCACCGACGCGGACGCCAGGATCTTCGTCGAGGTCAGCCCGCACCCGGTGCTGCTGCCCGCACTGGAGGAGGTCGTGCCCGACGGCGTCGTCGCGGTCGGCACGCTGCGCCGCGAACAGCCGGAACTGCCCGCGCTGCTGACCGCCGCCGCGCACCTGTTCGTCCGGGGCGTCACCGTCGACTGGGGCACCCTGCTGCCGCCCGCCGACACGGTCCTCGACCTCCCGGCCTACGCCTTCCAGCACCGCCACTTCTGGCTGCCCGAGCCCACGGTGCCCGGCGACGTCGCCCGGCTCGGTCTGGCCGGCGCCGACCACCCGCTGCTCGGCGCGGTCGTCGAGACACCTCGCTCCGGCGGCCTCCTGTTCACCTCCCGGCTCGGCCTGACCAGCCACCCGTGGCTCGCCGACCACGCCGTCACCGGTGTCGTGCTCGTACCGGGCACCGCGCTGGTCGAACTGGCCGTCCGCGCCGGCGACCACGTCGGCACGTCCGCCCTGGAGGAACTGGTCATCGAGGCGCCGTTGGCGCTGCCGCGGCAGGGCGCCGTCCGGGTACAGGTCGCCGTGGACGCCCCGGACGAGCAGGGCCGGCGCGCGGTCGGCGTCTACTCCGCCCCCGACGACGAGCCCGGCGCACCCGCCACCTGGCAGGTGCACGCGACCGGCACACTCGCGCCGCAGCCCGCCGCCCCGCCGGCCACCGCCCTGGACACCGAGACCTGGCCGCCCGCCGGCAGCGAGCCGATCGACCTCGACGGCCTCTACCCGCGCCTGGCCGGCTCCGGCTACGAGTACGGGCCGGTGTTCCAGGGACTGCGGACGGCGTGGCGGCGGGGCGACGAGATCTTCGGCGAAGCGGCCCTGGCCGAGCCGCAGCTCGACGAGGCCGGCCGGTTCGGCATCCACCCGGCGCTGCTCGACGCCGCCCTGCACACCGCCATGCTGCGGACCGGCGACGGCGGCGACGCAGTGGACCTCGGCCTGCCGTTCGCCTGGAACGAGGTGGCACTGCACGCCACCCGCGCCACCGTCCTGCGGGTGCGCCTGCTGCCCACCGGCACCGGAGCACTCACGGTCGAGGCCGTCGACGAGAACGGCGCGCCCGTGGTGACCGTCGGTTCCCTCGTCAGCCGCCCGGTCTCGGCCGAGCGACTCACCGCGTCCGGCTCGGCTGCCGACGACGCCCTGTTCCGGGTCGACTGGACGGAGAGCGCGGTCCGCACCGAGTCCGCCCTGGCCGACCCGGACGCCTGGGCCGGCGAACGGGCACTGGTCACCGACGCCGCCGGCATCACCGCGCTGGCCGCCGAGGTCGCGGACGGCCACCCGGCCCCGCGCTGGCTGCTGCTGGAGGTCGCCTCGGCACCCGCCCAGGACGTCACGGTCGCCGCCCTGGCCGCCGTGCGGGAGTTCCTCGCCAGCACCGAACTGGAGGACACCCACCTCGTCGTACTGACCCGGAACGCGGTGGGCGCCCCCGCGCCCGCACCCGCCGACCCGGACGTCACCGCCGTCTGGGGCCTGGTACGCGCGGCACAGGCCGAGGCGACCCAGCGGATCACGCTGGCGGACCTCGACACACCCGTCACCGATGCGGATGACGCGTCCCTGGCACCCGCGCTGGCCGTCGCGGCGACCGGCGAGACCGAACTGGCCGTCCGTTCGGGTGTGGTGTGGTTGCCGCGTCTGGTGCGTGGTTCGGGTGCGTTGGTGGTGCCTGGGGGGTCGTCGGTGTGGCGTCTTGCGGGTGGGGGTTCGGGTTCGTTGGAGGATCTGTCGTTGGTGGCGGCGCCGGAGGTGGCGGTGCCGTTGGGGGTGGGTGAGGTGCGGATCGGGTTGCGGGCGTTGGGGTTGAACTTCCGGGATGTGCTGATTTCGTTGGGGATGTATCCGGGGGAGGCGTTGCCGGGTACTGAGGGTGCGGGTGTGGTGACGGAGGTGGGTCCGGGTGTGGGTGGTGTGTCGGTGGGGGACCGGGTGATGGGGATCGTGTCGGCGGGGTTCGGGTCGGTGGCGGTGGCTGATCATCGGTGTGTGGTGCGTATTCCGCGGGGGTGGTCGTTCGCGGAGGCGGCGTCGGTGCCGGTGGTGTTCTTGACGGCGTATTTCGGGTTGCGGGATCTGGGTGGGCTGCGGGCGGGTGAGCGGGTTCTTGTTCATGCGGCGGCGGGTGGTGTGGGGATGGCGGCGGTGCAGTTGGCGCGGTGCTGGGGTGCGGAGGTGTTCGCGACGGCGAGTCCGGGGAAGTGGGGGGTGCTGCGGGGGCGGGGTTTCGACGAGGCGCATCTGGCCTCGTCGCGGGATGCGTCGTTCGTGGAGCGGTTCGCCGGTGGTGTCGATCTCGTGCTGGACAGTCTGGCCGGTGGTCTGGTGGATGCGGGGTTGGGGTTGCTGGGTGAGGGGGGTCGTTTCGTGGAGATGGGCAAGACCGATGTCCGTGAGCCGGGTGAGGTCGCTGAGGCGTATCCCGGTGTCTCTTATCGTGCGTTCGATCTGGTGGAGGCGGGTCCGGCGCGGATGGGGGAGATGCTGGCGGAGGTGGTGGGGTTGTTCGAGGAGGGTCGTCTGGAGTTGTTGCCGCGGTCGGTGTGGGATGTGCGGCAGGCGCGTGCGGCGTTCCGTTTCATGAGTCAGGCCCGGCATGTCGGGAAGATCGTGCTGAGTGTGCCGCGGTCGCTGGATCCCGAGGGTGTGGCGGTGGTGACCGGCGGGCTGGGTTCGCTGGGTGCGTTGACGGCGCGGCACTTGGTGGCCGAGCACGGCGTACGCCATCTCGTACTGGCGGGCCGTCGGGGCGCCGAGTCGCCGGGTGCTGCGGAGGTGGTGTCCGGGCTTGAGGGTTTGGGTGCGTCGGTTCGGGTGGTGGCGTGTGATGTGGGTGACGGTGAGTCGGTGCGGGCGTTGTTGGGTGATCTGCCGGAGGGTCGTCGGCTGACGGCTGTGGTGCATACGGCGGGTGTGCTGGATGACGGTGTGGTTGGTGAGCTGACGCCGGAGCGGGTGGCGAGGGTGTTCGGGCCGAAGGTCGATGGTGTGGGTCATCTGGATGTGGTGACGCGTGAGCTGCATCCGGATGTGGATGCGTTCGTGGTGTATTCGTCGGCGTCGGGGACGTTCGGTTCGGCGGGGCAGGCGAACTACGCCGCCGCCAACGCTTATGTGGACGCGGTGGTGGCGCGTCGTCTGGCGGACGGGTTCGCGGGTGTGTCGCTGGCGTGGGGGCTGTGGCGGCAGGAGTCCGGTATGACCGGGCATCTTTCCGGGACCGATCATGCCCGCATCAGCCGTGGGGGCTTCCTGCCGCTGGAGCCGCAGGAGGGCATGGCACTGCTCGACCGGGCACTCGAAGCGGGCCTGGCCGCACTGGTGCCGGTGAAGATCGACATGTCGGCGATCCGCGCCGCGGGTGGCGACGTCGCCCCGCTGCTGCGGGGACTGCTCCCGCCGTCCCGCCGGGTGGTGCGGGCCGGCCGTGCCGCGACCGCGGCCGGTGGCCTGGCCGCACGCCTCACCGGCCTGGCCGGTCCGGAGCAGGAACAGACGCTCCTCGAACTGGTCCGCGCCGAGGCCGCCGCGGTGCTCGGCCACGCCGGTGCCGGTGAGGTCGCCGTGGACCGGGCGTTCAAGGACGCGGGCTTCGACTCGCTGACCGCCGTCGAACTGCGCAACCGATTGCGCGAGGCCAGCGGCGTACGGCTGCCCGCGACCGCGGTGTTCGACTACCCGACACCGCTGGTGCTGGCCCGCTTCCTGCGGGACGAGCTGGTGGGTGACCAGGCGGCGCCGGTGACGCCGGCGCCGGTGGCCTCCGCCTCCCCGGACGAGCCGATCGCCATCGTCGGCATGAGCTGCCGGCTGCCCGGCGGAGTGACCGACCCCGCCGGGTTCTGGAACCTCGTCCGCGAGGGCTGGGACGGCATGGGCCCCTTCCCGACCGACCGCGGCTGGGACCTGGACGGGTTGTTCGACGACGACCCGGAGCGAGCCGGCACGTCGTACGTCCGCCAGGGCGGATTCGTACAGGACGCCACCCACTTCGACGCCGGGTTCTTCGGGATCTCGCCGCGTGAGGCGACCGCGATGGACCCGCAGCAGCGGCTGCTGCTCGAAGGGTCCTGGGAGGCGCTGGAGAGCGCCGGCATCGACCCCACCTCGCTGCACGGTCAGGACGTCGGCGTGTTCACGGGCGTGTTCGGCCAGACCTACGGAGCGGGCGTCCAGAGCACGCCCGGCCTCGAAGGGTTCATGGCGACCGGCAGCGCGGGCAGCGTGGCCTCCGGCCGGGTGTCGTACGTGTTCGGTTTCGAGGGCCCCGCGGTGACGGTCGACACGGCATGCTCGTCGTCGCTCGTCTCGATCCACCTGGCGGCGCAGGCACTGCGCTCGGGCGAGTGCTCGATGGCGCTGGCGGGCGGCGCCACGGTGATGGCCTCACCGGGCATGTTCGTGGAGTTCTCCCGGCAGCGGGGGCTGGCCGCCGACGGCCGCTGCAAGTCCTTCGCGGCGGGCGCGGACGGCACGGGCTGGGCCGAGGGCATGGGCGTCGTCGTCCTGGAACGCCTCTCCGAGGCCCGGCGCCTCGGGCACCGCGTCCTGGCCGTGGTCAAGGGCTCGGCCGTCAACCAGGACGGCGCCTCCAACGGCCTGACCGCGCCGAACGGACCCGCGCAGCAGCGGGTCATCCGCCGCGCGCTCGCCTCCGCGGGGCTGACCGGCGCCGACGTGGACGTCGTCGAGGCACACGGCACGGGCACCGTCCTCGGCGACCCCATCGAGGCGCAGGCGCTGCTGGCCACGTACGGCCGTGACCGGGACGCGGACAACCCGCTGTGGCTGGGTTCGGTGAAGTCCAACATCGGCCACGCACAGGCCGCCGCCGGAGTGGCCGGCGTGATCAAGATGGTCCAGGCGCTGCGCAACGAGGAGCTGCCGCCGACCCTGCACGTGGACGCCCCGTCCCCGGAGGTCGACTGGACCAGCGGCGCCGTCCGTCTGCTGACCGAGGCCCGGCCGTGGTCGCGCAACGGCTCCCCGCGCCGGGCCGGTGTCTCCGCGTTCGGCATCAGCGGCACCAACGCCCACCTCATCCTCGAAGAGGCACCGGAGCCGGAGAAGCCGAACCCGCCCGTCGAGCCGTGGGCCGGCGGCGTCCTGCCCCTCGTCCTCTCCGCTCGCGGCGCGGACGCCCTCGCGGGACAGGCCGGCCGGCTCGCGGACGTCCTGCCCGGCGAGAGCCTGCCCGCCGTGGCCCGCGCCCTGGTCTCACGGCGCGCCGCCCTCACCGACCGGGCCGTCGTACTCGCCGACTCGACGGCGGAGGCCGTCCACAGCCTGACCGCGCTGGCCTCCGGCGAGCACCCGGCCGGGGTGATCGCGGGACCGGTGAGCCGTGCGGGTGGTCGTACGGCGTTCGTGTTCCCGGGGCAGGGGGCGCAGTGGTTCGGGATGGGTCGTGAGTTGTTGATGTCCTCGTCGGTGTTCGCGGCGGAGGTGGAGCGGTGTGCGGGGGCGTTGGCGCCGTGGACGGACTGGAATCTGTATGAGGTGTTGACGGGGGAGAGCCGGGCGTGGCTGGGGCGGGTGGATGTGGTGCAGCCGGTGAGTTTCGCGGTGATGGCGGGGTTGGCGGCGGTGTGGAAGTCGTTGGGTGTGGTTCCGGATGCGGTGGTGGGTCATTCGCAGGGTGAGATCGTGGCGGCGTATGTGGCGGGTGCGTTGTCGTTGGAGGATGCGGCGCGGGTGGTGGCGGTGCGGTCGCGGGTGATCGCGGGGGGTCTGGCGGGGCGCGGTGGGATGGCGTCGGTGGGGCTGGACGAGGAGGCGGTGGTGGCGCGGTTGCCGGAGGGTGTGGAGGTGGCGGCGGTGAACGGGCCGGGGTCGGTGGTGGTGGGTGGTCCTGAGTCGGTGTTGCGTGTGTGGGTGGAGGGTTTGGTGGGGGAGGGGGTGCGGGCGCGGATGATCGCGGTGGATTACGCGTCGCACACGGTGGCGGTGGAGGGGGTGCGGGAGGAGTTGGGTGAGGCGTTGGGTGTGGTGGAGTCGGTGGTGCCTGGTGTGGGTTTCTATTCGACGGCTGAGGGTCGTTGGGTGGAGGGGGCGGGTGAGCTGGATGCCGCTTACTGGTTCGCGAATCTGCGGGGTCGGGTGCGGTTCGGTGATGCGGTGGCGGCGTTGGCGGGTGCGGGGTTCGGGGTGTTCGTGGAGGTGAGTGCGCATCCGGTGCTGTTGCCGGCGGTGGTGGACGGGGTGCCGGACCAGGTGGTGGCGGTGGGGTCGCTGCGGCGTGAGCAGCCTGAGCTGCGTACGTTGCTGGGTGCGGCGGGCGAGTTGTTCACCCGGGGCGTCGACATCACCTGGGACAGCGTCCTGCCGCAGGTCGAGGCGGCGGCCGGTCTCCCGGCGTACGCCTTCCAACGCCGTCACTACTGGCTGCCCGGCGCGACGCGCACCGGGGACGTGACCGCCTACGGGCTCGACGGCGCCGACCACCCGCTGCTCGGCGCGCTCGTCGACCTGCCGGAGACCGACGGGGTCGTCTTCACCTCCCGGATCGGCCCCGCCACGCACCCGTGGCTCGCCGACCACCTGGTGCACGGCGCCGCCGTCGTACCGGCCGCGGCCCTGATCGACCTGGCCGTCCGGGCCGGCGACCACGTCGGCCTGCCGACCGTCGCCGCACTCACCGTGCACTCCCCGCTGGTGCTGCCCGAACGGGGTGCCCTGCGGCTGCGGGTGTCCGTGGGCGCGCCGGCGCAGGACGGCACCCGGCCGATCGCGGTGCACTCGGCGGGCGACCAGCCCACGGCGGACGGACCCGGCGCCGACTGGCGCCGCCACGTCACCGGGACCCTGGCCCCCGCCGCCGTTCCCCGCACCGGCGGCACGGGTGACGAGCCGTGGCCCCCGGCCGGCGCCCAGCCCATGGACGTCGGTACCTGGCACGCGCTGCTCGCCGGTCACGGCGTCGAGTACGGCCCGGCGTTCCAGAGCCTCGACGCCGCCTGGCGGCACGGCGGCGAACTGTTCGGCCACGTCGGCCTCGACGAGCAGCAGCTCGCCGACCACGACCGGTTCGGCCTGCACCCCGCGCTGCTCGAACCGGCGATGCGGCTCGCGGCACCGCAGGACGCCGACGGCGCGCCGCTGCCCGGCACGGTGCGCGACGTCGCGCTGCACGCGACCGCGGCCACCGCGCTGCGGGTACGCCTCACCCCGGCGTCCGACGGCACCGGCGCCTGGACCCTGCTCGCGACCGACGACGCGGGCAACCCCGTCCTCACCGCGGGCGCCGTCGAGACCCGGACGGTGACGCCGGCCGACCTCGGCCGCTCCGCCGCCGGATCCGGCGCCGTCCTGCTCAGGGTCGACTGGACCGAGCTGCCGGACATCGCCGTTCCGGCCGGGACGGCGGGCCCGGACGGCCCGGAGGGCCACCTGCGCGACGCCGCCGCGCTCCGGGCCCTCGCCGCCGAGGTCGCGGCCGGTGCGCGGCGTCCCGCGCGGCTGGTGGCCGCCGCGGGCGGCGGTACGCCGCTCGCGGCGACCGCAGAGGTCCTCGACCTGCTGCAAACCTGGCTCGCGGCCCCGGAGTTCGACGACACCCCGCTGGTCGTCGTCACCCACGGCGCCACGGACTCCGGCGACCACGACGACCACGGCGATGCCGGTGGCTCCGGCGGCTCCGGCGATTCCGGTGGCTCCGGTGGCTCCGTGGACCTGGCCGGCGCGGCCGTCTGGGGTCTGGTCCGGGCGGCCCAGGCCGAGAACCCCGGCCGCATCACGCTCCTCGACCTGCCCGCCGGACAGGACGGCCTGCCCACGGACGCCGCGCTGGTCACCGTCCTCGCGGCCGACGAGCCACAGGTGGCGCTGCGCGGCGAAACCGTCCGGGTCCCGCGCCTGTCCCGGGTGGCAGCCGGGGAGCCGGCGGAGACGGAGCCGGAGGCCGAGGGACGGACGGAGGCGGCGCCGGTCTTCGACCCGGACGGCGTCGTACTCGTCACCGGCGGCACCGGCTCGCTCGGCTCGCTCGTCGCCAGGCACCTGGCCACCGTCCACGGCGTACGCCACCTCCTGCTGGTCGGCCGGCAGGGCCCGGCCGCGCCCGGCGCGTCCGAACTGACCGCCCAACTGGCCGAGTCGGGTACCACCGTCACCGTGGTCGCGGCCGACGTGGCCGACGCGGACGCGGTACGGGCGCTGCTCACCGGCCTGCCGGACGGGCGCCGCCTCACCGGCGTGGTGCACACCGCGGGCGTCCTCGACGACGGTGTGACAGGCGAGTTGACGGCCGACCGGATCGCCACCGTCTTCCGGCCCAAGGTGGACGCGCTGGCCCACCTGGACGCCCTCACCCGCGAACTCCACCCGGACCTCGACGTGTTCGCGGTGTTCTCCTCGGCGGCGGGCGTCTTCGGACCAGCGGGGCAGGGCAACTACGCCGCCGCCAACGCCGTGCTCGACGCGGTCGCCGCCACCCGCCGGGCCGACGGACTGCCGGGGCTGTCGCTCGCCTGGGGTCTGTGGCAGCAGGACAGCGGCATGACCGGCACCCTCACCGCCCGCGACCACTCCCGCATCGGCCGCAACGGCGTACTGCCGCTGAGCCCCGCCGACGGTCTCGCCCTGTTCGACCGGGCGCTGCGGTCCGCGCCCGCGCTCGTGGTGCCGATCACGCTGGACCTGGCGACCGCACGGGCCAGGGCCGTCGCCGACGGCGGCCGGGTGCCGCCGCTGCTGCGCGGGCTCCTGCCCGGGGTACGCCGCCGGGCCACGGCCACGGCGGAGCCGGCCGCCGCCACCCTCGCCGCGCAGCTCGCCGACCGGCCGGCCGAAGAGCAGGACAGGCTGCTGCTCGACATCGTGCTGACCCACGTGGCCGTCGTTCTCGGCCACACCGGCGGTGACGCGATCGGCGCCGAGCAGGCCTTCAGGGACAGCGGATTCGACTCGCTCACCGCCGTCGAACTGCGCAACCGGCTCCGCGACGCCACCGGCGCGGCCCTGCCCAGCACCGCGGTGTTCGACCACCCGACCCCGCTCGCGCTGGCCCGGCAGCTGCGCGTGCTGCTCGTGGGCGCCGACGACGCCCAGGTCTCGGTGTCCGAGCGGGCCCTCAGCCAGATCGAGGGCCTCGAACGGCTGCTCACCGCCGACGAGGCGGAGGTCGACGGCGTCGAGCGGCTCGGCCTGACCACCCGGCTTCAGGAGCTGCTCGCCCGGCTCACCGGGGGCGGGGCCGAGGACGCCACCGGCGAGGCGCCGGACGACGACCTCGACGAGGCCAGCGACCAGGAGATGTTCCGGATCCTCGGCGACGAGTTCGGCATCCAGTGAACCACCACGACAGCACGGACCAGGACGGCACGAACCAAGACGTAACGGACAAAGACGGAACGAACCGAGACGGCGTGAACCAAGACGGCACGAACCAAGACGGTACGAACTTAAACGGCACGTACTGAGACGGCACGTACTGAAAGGAACGTTCGTGTCCGACGAGCAGCAGCTCCGCTACTTCCTCAAGAAGGTCACCGCCGACCTGCGGGAGACCCGCAAGCGTCTGAGCCGTGCCGAGTCGATGGTCTCCGAGCCCGTCGCGATCGTCGGCATGGCCTGCCGGTTCCCCGGGGACGTCGCTTCCCCGGACGACCTGTGGGACCTGGTCCGCAAGGGCCGGGACGGCGTCGGCGCCTTCCCGGCCGACCGCGGCTGGGACCTGGACCGGCTCTTCCACGACGATCCCGGTCACCCCGGCACCACGTACGCCCGCGAGGGCGGGTTCCTCGCCGGGGCGGCCGAGTTCGACGCCGGGTTCTTCGGCATCTCGCCGCGCGAGGCGCTGGCGATGGACCCGCAACAGCGGCTGCTGCTCGAATGCTCCTGGGAGGCGCTGGAACACGCCGGTATCGACCCGACCTCGTTGCGAGGCAGCCAGACCGCGGTCTTCGCCGGCACCAACGGCCAGGGATACACGGCGACCGCCGCCACCGCCGAGCAGGACGTCGAGGGCTACCTGCTCACCGGCCTGTCCGCGAGCGTGGCCTCCGGCCGGGTCTCGTACGTGTTCGGTCTGGAGGGCCCTGCGGTGACGGTGGACACGGCGTGCTCGTCGTCGCTGGTCGCGATCCACCTGGCGGCGCAGGCGCTGCGCTCGGGCGAGTGCACCATGGCGCTGGCCGGCGGCGCCACGGTCATCGGCTCGCCCGGCACCTTCATCGAGTTCTCCCGGCAGCGCGGGCTGGCCGCCGACGGCCGCTGCAAGGCGTTCTCCTCGACCGCCGACGGCACCGGCTGGGCCGAGGGCGCCGGCATCGTCGTCCTGGAACGGCTCTCCGACGCACGGCGCCTCGGCCACCGTGTCCTGGCCGTGGTACGCGGCTCCGCCATCAACCAGGACGGTGCCTCCAACGGCCTGACCGCGCCCAACGGTCCGTCGCAGCAGCGGGTGATCCGTCGCGCGCTGGCTTCGGCGGGCCTGACCGGCGCGGACGTGGACGCCGTGGAGGCACACGGCACGGGTACGACGCTCGGCGACCCGATCGAGGCGCAGGCACTCATCGCCACCTACGGCCAGGACCGGGACCCCAAGACCCCGCTCTGGCTCGGCTCGATCAAATCCAACCTGGGCCACACCCAGGCGGCCGCGGGCGTCGCCGGGGTCATCAAGATGGTCCAGGCCCTCCGGAACGCCGAACTGCCGCCCACCCTGCACGTGGCCGAACCCACGCCCGAGGTCGACTGGTCCGACGGGACCGTGGCGTTGCTGACCGAGGCGCGTCCGTGGTCGCGGAATGGTTCGCCGCGTCGGGCGGGTGTGTCGGCGTTCGGGATCAGTGGTACGAACGCGCACGTGATCCTGGAGGAGGCGCCTGCGCAGGAGACGTCGGCCGGGGCTGGGGCTGACGCGGGGGGTGATGCGCATGGTGATGGGGGTGTGGTGGTGCCGTTGGTGGTGTCGGCGCGGGGTGCGGGGGCGTTGCCGGGTCAGGCGGAGCGGTTGGCGGGTGTGCTGGGGTCGGGTGTGCTGGGGTCGGGTGTGTCGTTGGCGGGTGTGGCGCGTGGGTTGGTGTCGGGGCGTGCGGTGTTGCCGGATCGTGCGGTGGTGGTGGCTGGTTCGGTTGAGGAGGCGGTGGCGGGTCTGGCGCGGGTGGGTGCTTCGTCCGTTCCCGCTCCCGTTCCTGTGGTGGGTTCGTTGGTGTTCGTGTTTCCGGGGCAGGGGGCGCAGTGGGCGGGGATGGGGCGTGCGTTGGCGGAGCGGTTCCCGGTGTTCAGGGAGCGGTTCGACGAGGTGTGTGCGCTGTTGCCCGACGGTACCCGCGAGGTGGTGTTCGGTGAGCGGACCGGGGAGATCGAGGGTGTGGCGCTGATCGACCGGACGGTGGTGGCGCAGGCGGGGATTTTTGCGGTGCAGGTGGGGTTGTTGGGTTTGTTGGAGTCGTGTGGGGTGCGGCCTGGTGCGGTGGTGGGTCATTCGGTGGGTGAGGTGGCTGCGGCGTATGCGGCGGGGGTGGTGTCGTTGGTGGATGCGGCGCGGTTGGTGGCGGTGCGGGGTGCGGTGATGCAGGGGGCGCGGGGTGGGGGTGTGATGGCGGCGGTGGCTGCGTCGGAGGAGGAGGTGCGTGGGCTGTTGGTGGAGGGGGTGGAGATCTCGGGGGTGAACGGGGCGGGGTCGGTGGTGGTGTCGGGGCGTCGGGAGGCGGTGGAGGTGGTGTTGGCGGGGCTTGCGGGGCGGCGTTCGCGGATGTTGCGGGTGTCGCATGCTTTCCATTCGGCGGACATGGATCCGGTGCTGGAGTCGTTCGCGGCCGGGCTGGAGGGGATGGTGTTCGGGGAGCCGGCGTTGTTGATGCAGTCGACGTTGACGGGGCGGCCGTTGGGGTCGGTGGATGCGGGTTATTGGGTGGAGCAGGCGCGGGGTGCGGTGCGGTTCGCGGATGCGGTCGGGGGGTTGCGGGAGGCGGGGTTCGGGACGTTCGTGGAGGTGGGTCCGGCGACGTTGAGTGGTGTGCTGGAGGACGCGGTGGTGTTGACCCGGCGGGAGGGTGACGAGGTCCGGGAGGTGCTGGCCGGGTTGGGCGAGTTGTTCGGCCGGGGAGTGGACGTCGACTGGGGCCCGCTGCTGCCGCCCGGCGAGACCGTCCTCGACCTGCCCACTTACGCCTTCCAGCACCGCCGTTACTGGATCCTGGACGCCTCCGGCGGCGGTGACGTCACGGCGCTCGGCCTGACCGCGGCCGACCACCCCCTGCTCGGCGCACTCGTCGAACTGCCCCACGCGGGCGGCGTCCTGTTCACCACCCGGCTGAGCCTTGCCACCCACCCCTGGCTGGCCGACCACACGATGCAGGACGTCGTCCTGATGCCCGGCGCCGGTCTCGTCGAACTGGCCGTACGGGCCGGCGACCACGTCGGCGCCCCGGTCCTGGACGAACTCGTCATCGAGGCGCCCCTGGCCGTCCCCGCCCGCGGCGGCCTGCGCATCCAGGTCGCCGTGGACGCGCCGGGCGAGCAGGGTGCCCGCGCCGTGGCCGTCTACTCCGCCCCGGAGACGGACGAGACCGGTGACGCCTTCGACCCCGAGCTGTGGCAGTGCCACGCGACCGGCCTGCTGCTGCCCGAGAACGAGGCCGCCGCCGACAGCGGAAGCCTCCCGGCCCAGTGGCCGCCCGCCGGCGCGGAACCGGTCGACATCGCGGACCTCTACCCCCGACTCGCCACCCAGGGATACGGCTACGGGCCGCTCTTCCGCGGTCTGCGCCGCGCCTGGCGCCATGAGACCGGCCTCTACGCCGAGGCCGCGTTCGACGAGGAGCACTGGAGCGAGGCCCGCCGCTACGGCATCCACCCGGCCCTGCTCGACGCCGCCCTCCACACCGCCCTGGTGAGCGAGACCGGCGACGACGGGACGGTGGGCCTGCCGTTCGCCTTCTCCGGCGTCACCCTGCACGCGGCCGGCGCCGTCGCCGTACGCGTCCACCTGGTCCCGAACGGCGGCAGCGACGGGCTGGCCCTGCGCCTCATGGACGACAAGGGCGCCCCCGTACTCACGGTCCGCTCGGTGGTGTCCCGCCCGGTGACCGCCGAGCAACTGGGCGGTGCGCCCGGCCGCGCCGGCGACGACGCGCTCTTCCGCGTCGGCTGGAACCGGCGTACCGACGTGGCCGCCGATCCGCGTCCGGATCTGCTGCTCGTCGAGAACGCCACCCAACTCACCGCGCTCGCCGCCGAGGTCGCCGACGGGGGCCGACTGCCCGACTGGCTCGTGCTGGCCGTCCGGGCCGGGGACACCCCTGGCGAACCCGCCCTGCACGCACTCCACATGCTGCAGACCCTGCACGCCCATCCGGAGCTGGAGGACGCCCGGCCGGCGGTGCTCACCCACGGCGCGGTGACGACCGGCCCGGGTGACACCCCTCCCGACCCGGCCCTGGCCGCCGTCTGGGGCCTGGTCCGCTCCGCGCAGGCAGAGTGGCACCGGCCGATCGCACTGCTCGACGCGGCGAACGACGATCTGGCCGTCGCCCTGGCCGCCGTCACCGACGGCGAGAACGGCAAGCACGGCGAGGACCAGGTCGCGGTCCGTACGGGTGTGGTGTGGTTGCCGCGTCTGGTGCGTGGTTCGGGTGCGTTGGTGGTGCCTGGGGGGTCGTCGGTGTGGCGTCTTGCGGGTGGGGGTTCGGGTGCGTTGGAGGATCTGTCGTTGGTGGCGGCGCCGGAGGTGGCGGTGCCGTTGGGGGTGGGTGAGGTGCGGATCGGGTTGCGGGCGTTGGGGTTGAACTTCCGGGATGTGCTGATCTCGTTGGGGATGTATCCGGGGGAGGCGTTGCCGGGTACTGAGGGTGCGGGTGTGGTGACGGAGGTGGGTCCGGGTGTGGGTGGTGTGTCGGTGGGTGACCGGGTGATGGGGATCGTGTCGGCGGGGTTCGGGTCGGTGGCGGTGGCTGATCACCGGTGTGTGGTGCGTATTCCGCGGGGGTGGTCGTTCGCGGAGGCGGCGTCGGTGCCGGTGGTGTTCTTGACGGCGTATTTCGGGTTGCGGGATCTGGGTGGGCTGCGGGCGGGTGAGCGGGTTCTCGTTCATGCGGCGGCGGGTGGTGTGGGGATGGCGGCGGTGCAGTTGGCGCGGTGCTGGGGTGCGGAGGTCTTCGCGACGGCGAGTCCGGGGAAGTGGGGGGTGCTGCGGGGGCGGGGCTTCGACGAGGCGCATCTGGCCTCGTCGCGGGATGCGTCGTTCGCGGAGCGGTTCGCCGGTGGTGTCGATCTCGTGCTGGACAGTCTGGCCGGTGGTCTGGTGGATGCGGGGTTGGGGTTGCTGGGTGAGGGGGGTCGTTTCGTGGAGATGGGCAAGACCGATGTCCGTGAGCCGGGTGAGGTCGCTGAGGCGTATCCCGGTGTCTCTTATCGTGCGTTCGATCTGGTGGAGGCGGGTCCGGCGCGGATGGGGGAGATGCTGGCGGAGGTGGTGGGGTTGTTCGAGGAGGGTCGTCTGGAGTTGTTGCCGCGGTCGGTGTGGGATGTGCGGCAGGCGCGTGCGGCGTTCCGTTTCATGAGTCAGGCCCGGCATGTCGGGAAGATCGTGCTGAGTGTGCCGCGGTCGCTGGATCCCGAGGGGGTGGCGGTGGTGACCGGCGGGCTGGGTTCGCTGGGTGCGTTGACGGCGAGGCATCTGGTGGAGGCGCATGGGGTGCGGCATGTGGTGCTGGCCGGGCGTCGGGGTGTGGAGTCGCCGGGTGCTGCGGAGGTGGTGTCCGGGCTTGAGGGTTTGGGTGCGTCGGTTCGGGTGGTGGCCTGTGATGTGGGTGACGGTGAGTCGGTGCGGGCGTTGTTGGGTGATCTGCCGGAGGGTCGTCGGCTGACCGCCGTGGTGCACACCGCCGGTGTGCTGGATGACGGTGTGGTCGGTGAGCTGACGCCGGAGCGGGTGGCGAGGGTGTTCGGGCCGAAGGTCGATGGTGTGGGTCATCTGGATGTGGTGACGCGTGAGCTGCATCCGGATGTGGATGCGTTCGTGGTGTATTCGTCGGCGTCGGGGACGTTCGGTTCGGCGGGGCAGGCGAACTACGCCGCCGCCAACGCTTATGTGGACGCGGTGGTGGCGCGTCGTCTGGCGGACGGGTTCGCGGGTGTGTCGCTGGCGTGGGGGCTGTGGCGGCAGGAGTCCGGTATGACCGGGCATCTTTCCGGGACCGATCATGCCCGCATCAGCCGTGGGGGCTTCCTGCCGCTGGAGCCGCAGGACGGCATGGCACTGCTCGATGCCGCCCTGGACAGCGGCGAACCGGTCGTCGTACCGGTCAGGCTCGACTTACGCGCGCTGGGTGACGGCGACGGGGTCCCGCCGATCCTGCGCGGTCTCGTCCGCCCCGCACGCCGCGCCGCCCAGGCGCCCACGCCGGTCGGCGGCGGGGGACTGGCG
This sequence comes from Streptomyces sp. NPDC059895, assembly GCF_042731035.1. Lineage (NCBI taxonomy): Bacteria > Bacillati > Actinomycetota > Actinomycetes > Kitasatosporales > Streptomycetaceae > Streptomyces > Streptomyces sp. NPDC059895. The sequence goes on along the minus strand of NZ_JBHWKO010000014.1, from coordinate 1,630 downwards.
GACCGCCTCACCAGGCTCGCCCGGACCGAACAGGAGCAACTGCTCCTGGAACTCGTCCGCACCGAGGCCGCCGCTGTGCTCGGTCACGACAGCGCCGCGGAGATCGCCGCGGACCGGCCGTTCAAGGACGCGGGCTTCGACTCGCTGACCGCCGTCGAACTGCGCAACCGATTGCGCGAGGCCAGCGGCGTACGGCTGCCCGCGACCGTCGTGTTCGACCACCCGGTGCCCGTGGCGCTGGCCCGCCACCTGCGCGACGAACTGGTCGGAGAGGTGACCGGCGCCGTGGCGGAGCAGGCCCCGGCGCGGGTCGCCACCGACGAGCCGATCGCGATCGTCGGCATGAGCTGCCGGCTGCCCGGCGGAGTGACCGACCCCACCGGGTTCTGGAACCTGCTCCGGCAGGGCCGGGACGGCATGGGCCCGTTCCCGACCGACCGCGGCTGGGACCTGGACGGGCTGTTCCACGACGACCCGAGCCACCCCGGCACGTCGTACGTGCGCAACGGAGGCTTCCTCGACGGTGTCTCCGGGTTCGACGCCCATTTCTTCGGGATCTCACCGCGTGAGGCGACCGCGATGGACCCGCAGCAGCGGCTGCTGCTCGAAGGCTCCTGGGAGGCACTGGAGAGCGCCGGCATCGCCCCCACCTCGCTGCACGGCCAGGACGTCGGCGTCTTCTCCGGCGTCTCCAGCCACGGCTACTCCATGCAGGCCGGCGGCGCCGTTCCCGAGGACGTCGAGGGCTACCTCGCCACGGGTACGTCCGTCAGCGTCGCCTCCGGCCGGGTCTCGTACGCCTTCGGCTTCGAGGGCCCGGCGGTGACGGTGGACACGGCGTGCTCCTCGGCGCTGGTGGCCGTCCACCTGGCCGCGCAGGCGCTGCGCTCGGGCGAGTGCTCGATGGCGCTGGCCGGCGGGGTCGCCGCGATGGCCACCCCCAACGCCTTCGTCGAGTTCTCCCGGCAGCGCGGCCTCGCGGCCGACGGCCGCTGCAAGCCGTTCTCGTCGACCGCGGACGGCACGGCCTGGGGCGAGGGCGTCGGCGTCGTCGTCCTGGAACGCCTGTCGGACGCGCAGCGGCTGGGGCACCGGGTCCTGGCGGTCGTGAAGGGCTCGGCGGTCAACCAGGACGGCGCCTCCAACGGGCTGACCGCCCCGAGCGGGCCCGCGCAGCAGCGGGTGATCCGCCGCGCGCTGGCCGCCGCGGGCGTGACCGGCGCGGACGTGGACGCCGTGGAGGCGCACGGCACGGGCACCGTCCTCGGCGACCCGATCGAGGCGCAGGCGCTGCTGGCCACGTACGGCCGCGACCGGGACCCGGAGCACCCGCTGTGGCTCGGCTCGGTCAAGTCCAACATCGGCCACACCCAGGCCGCCGCGGGCGTCGCCGGACTGATCAAGATGGTGCAGGCGCTGCGCCACGAGACCCTGCCGCCCACCCTGCACGTGGCCGAACCCACGCCCGAGGTCGACTGGTCCGACGGGACCGTGGCGTTGCTGACCGAGGCGCGTCCGTGGTCGTGGAACGGCAGGCCGCGTCGGGCGGGTGTGTCGGCGTTCGGGATCAGTGGTACGAACGCGCACGTGATCCTGGAGGAGGCGCCCGCGCAGGAGACGTCGGCCGGGG